>CAMLLA010000440.1 GCA_946480525.1 uncultured Asticcacaulis sp.
TTGACGGCCTTATAATATAAGCCTTGTCCTTCGCCGTAAGCGGATTGCGCCTTAATGTCGACCTTGTTCAGGAGCACGCCGGTGACCTTGATATTGCTGTCCTTCAGGACATTAAGCGCCGCACGGATGATGGGAACAGCCGTCTGACGCCACAGGGTGGAGAAGACGACGGCATCGGCGTGCCTGGCCAGAATTCGCGCATCCGTAACCGCGAGAATCGGCGCGGTGTCGAGAACGATGACGTCGAACATGCCACGCAGCGTCTCGATGAGGTCCGTCATTTCCTTGCGGTCAAAGATGTCGGGGAGCGGTGTCTTCTGGTCGATCAGGGGAATAAAGGCGATGCCGCTATGATCGTCCCGAACCAGTATGTCGGACAGCTGGGCCTTGTTGTTCAGGAACTCGACCAGACCCGCCTTTGCTTCCGAGATCATCAGCTTGCTTAATGACCGGCGGCGCAGGTCGCAGTCGATGACGACGACGGACTGACCGGCCAGGGCAACGGTCTGGGCAAAGCACATCGAAACGGTGGTCTTGCCTTCATTGGGAATGGAGGATGTCGTCAGGACGACCTGGATATTGCCCTCGGCGGTATGCAGCAGGGAGGTTCGCAGGTCGTGGAAGCCCTCTGCAAAGAGTGAGAGCGGCTTCTCGGCGATATAGTCCACTGCCAGCTTGCGCTGCGCCTGCGCGCCGATAATGGTGTTCAGATCGGCAATGCTGGCCAGATAGGGTACACCCAGCTTCTCGATATCCTGACGGGTGCTGACGCCGTTTTCGAGCGCCATCTTGCCCAGGACCGTAGCGCCGGCGGCGCCGCTGGCGAAGATGAAGGCGACGGCAAAAGCCATCGCAAAGCCCGGGGACGATGGCAGGGCCGACTTGGCCAGGGAGACAATCCGGGCGTCGGGGGCTTCGAGGCCTTCGAGCGAGGCCAGCTGGTTATAGCGGCCGAGGTAGGCCTCATAGACGCTGCGCACAGCCTGGGCGTCGCGTTCCAGTTCGTTCAGCTGGACCATGGCGCGGTTGCCCTGGGCCAGGCTGCCGCCGGCGGCGGCGACCTTGGCGGCGATGGCCGCGGTCTTCTGGCGCTCGATCTCGGCCGCCGACTCCAGGTTCATGAGCACGCGGTCGGTTTCTTCCTGGATTTCCGTGTCGATGGATTGTTTTTGGCGTTTGGCTTCGATCAGTTCGGGGTGACGTTCGCCGTAGCGGCTCGAAAGCTGTGCGATCTTCTGTCCCAGCTCGGCGGATTTCTGACGCAGGCCCTGGATCACCGAAGATCCCTGGACCTCTGCCACGCCGCCGCCGGTATAGCCGCGATCAAGCTGCCGGCGGGCGCTGCGCAGCCGCGCTTCCGAAGCGGCCCGATCCACTGAGGCAAGGCCCAATTGTGAATTCAGAGTCGTGATGTCCTGTTCGGCCAGCATGCCGCCATCGGCGGTCAAAAGGTTATTGGCGATCTTGAACTGCTGGACCTTGCTTTCGGCGGTCTCGACCTGGCCCCTGAGTTCGTTGACGCGTTGCAGCAGCGAGCCTGAGGCATTCATCTGGCCTTGCTGTTTCAGCTCGAGCTGGCTCTTCAGGTACTGCTGTGCCCATTCGTTGACGATGGCGCGGGTTTGCTCGGGGGAGGTGCCCTCGTAGGTTATGTAGATAACCCGTGCGAAACCCTGGCGCTTGACCTTGACGCTTTCGACAAGCCGGGCTTCGGCGCGCTTGTCCTTTTCGTCGGCGGTCTCCGATTCGCTTATGCCAATCATGGACTTCAGTGCGCCAATACCGCGGTCCTCGGTAAATTCCTTGATTTCATTGAGCCTGAGGCTTTTGACGACACGCTTTGCCAGTTCGCTCGATTTGACGAGTTCGACCTCGGTATCGACCGCGAAGACGTCCGTCGTCAGTTGCGGCACGACGTTTTCGTTCGGAACGGCCTTGATCTCGCGCGAGTCCACCATCACGGCGGCGGTCGCTGAGAATTTCTTGGGCTGTGCGATCATGATGGCAAGCACGGCCACGAAGACGACAATGAAGATACCAATGAAGAGCTTCATGTGCCTGCGCGCATGAAGGAGCAAGGTGTGTATATTAATCGAAGGAAGAAAGTGCTCGGAGGCGCTTTGCTTGTCTCTGTTTTCCATATTCATCACGGGTGTCACAACATTGCTTTCAGGGTCGGTCATTCATCATGGCATACTGAAGACGCGTATCGGACGCGAAGCGTTCACTTGCCGCATAGCTGGAAAACATATTGATGGCAGGCCAACCCCAGCATTTGGCCTTAAGGGATATTTTCGGTCGTAGTTTTCGCCGCATACTGTCAGCTTCGCATTAAGAAACGACTGACAATGCCCCAAAAAATAGTCTTGATATTCACAGATGTAACCCAACAGGAGAGGGTTTGAAATACCAAAATTGGTAATGTCGGCGAGTGTTTCTATATCGCAACTTAAGTGTCTCAGGCCGCGAAAGCTGTGTCGCTTTGCTCCTGTTTGTGAGGTGCCAGAACGTTCCAGTACTGATCGATCGTCGCCTGCATGTCGTAACGTCCGGCGCCTGCCAGAGCCTTCTTCGCCCAGGCCGACCTGACCTCGGGCGAAGAGTACAGGTCGAGAGCGGACGCCATGGCGTCCGCGTCATTTACCGGGACCAGAAGGCCGTATCGGGCTTCGATCAGTTGCGTGACGGGCATGCTGGCCTGTTCGTTCAGAATCTCGGACGGCCCGGAACGGCAGTTGGTCGCGATGACGGGAACGCCCAGGGTCATTGCTTCGGCCAGTGCGTTGGGGAAGCCCTCGCCGTTGGACGGCAGCACGAACGCCATGGCGTGGCGGATATAGGGGAATGGATTGGAGCTGAAACCCGGGAACAGGATCCGGTCGCTTAAGCCCGCCTGCTTCGCTTCGTCCTTTAGCCGGGCCTCGAGAGCTCCCTTGCCCAGGATGACGAGGCTTGCCGCCGTTTTGCTGCGGACCATGGCCGCGATCAACAGTGAAAAATTCTTGCTTTCGACGAACCGGCCCATGGCCAGGAAGTAGGGCGTCGCCGGCAGTGGCGTTGCCGGCGCTTCGGCGGCGAGTGTCGTGATATGGTCGCGGTTTATCGGGTTGGGGATCGACACCAGCTTGGCGGGCGAGATGCCGAAATTGTCGCGCAGGTCTTCGGCAATGCCGCCCGAGACGCAGATGACCCGGTCCGCCATCGGATAAATGGTCCGGACCAGAACCTT
>CAMLLA010000441.1 GCA_946480525.1 uncultured Asticcacaulis sp.
GCGGGCGTGGTCAACCAGGGCGCCCGGGCTACGTCCGGCAATGCTCAGGAATGGACGCTGACGACCGGATCGGCGGTCTATCCGGCGCCGAAGACCGTGTCGGGCGCAGGTATCGATGTCCACGACCCCAACCTGATCCGCGACAGTGCCGGCACCTACTGGCTATATGGCACGCACAACACCCTGGCCAGCTCGACCGACCTGACAACCTTTACCAAGGTCTCGACCGGCATCTTCACGACCGATTTCAGCTGGTGGGCCAGCAAGAATACGACCGGCGGAGGCGGGCGCACCGACCTGTGGGCGCCCAGCGTCATGTTCGCCAATGGCAAATACTATCAGTACTATTCGATCCCGATCTACGGCACGCCCGGTGTCGCCGGCACCAATCAGGGCGCCGAAGCCGTCATCGCGCTGGCGACTGGACCAACGCCGACCGGACCGTGGACGGATGCCGGCGAGATCATCGCAAGTTGCGGCACGCGTCCGGGCTGTACGACCAAGTACAACGCCATCGACCCTGCGCCTTTCATCGACGACACCGGCAAGTGGTGGATGATCTTCGGCTCGTGGGAAGACGGCATGCACATCCTTGAGCTTGACCCCGTAACGGGCCTGCGCAAGGGCACAGCCTTCCACGATATCGCCAAGCGTACTGGCGGTGTCGAGGGCCCGTTCATCTTCCCGAAAACGGTCAATGGCACGAAATACTACTACTATTTCGCTTCGGCCAATCCATGCTGCAACCCGAACAGCCGTTACCGCGTCCTGGTCGGGCGTTCGACGTCGCCGACCGGGCCGTACCTCGATCGCGGTGGGCTGAACCTGCTGGACGGCGGCGGAACAATCCTGCTCAGCGCCCACGGCAATATCAAGGGGCCTGGCGGCCAGAGTGTCATTGATGCGGCTGGGACACCGATGCTGGTCTACCACTACTATGACGGCGCTTCGAATGGTGCACCCAAGCTGGGCCTGAACACACTGGCCTTCGACGCGGATGGATGGCCCTACATCGCGCCGTAAAAAACAAGAGGCCCGCCTGATCACTCAGGCGGGCCTTTTTTATTCAATATGAAGCGCTTAGCGCAGGGTGCAGACCGGGATGCGGAGGCCGCGCGGCAGTTCGGTGGCTTCGTCCCCACAGGTCTGATCCAACTGGCGTTGCGTGAGACCGACTGCCGAACGCATTTCCGCGCCCGAGAAGTTGACGCCATCGAGGATCGCGCCTTTGAAGTTGGCGCCCTCGAGATAAGCGCCGACGAAGACGGCGTTTGTCAGGTTGGCGCCGGCGAAGCTGGCGCGGCCGAAGAGCGATGCCGTGCCGTCGAGGTCACGCAGGTCGCCGCCGGCAAAGGTCGAGCCGTTAAACACGCCCATGGACAGGTCGGCCTGGCGCAGGCGGGCGCCGGCGAAGTTCTTGTTGCGCAGTTCGCGGCCATTGAAGTCGGCCTGGAACAGGTTGCACTTGGGGCAGCTGGCGCCGGACTGCGCGCGGCCGATCTGCGCGGCGTTCTGCGCATAGGCGGGCGCCGTAAGGGCCGCAAGGGCCAGGATGGCGAGAACGATACGTTTCATTAGGGAACACCTTCGTTGTTTGGCGAAGTGCTGAGCAAAATAGGTGCCGCTCTTTCTATCCTCCCCATCGCTTCGCAACAGGGAGGAGGAAAACTACCCGTTCTCAACATCCTCTTCGACCGCCTCGCGCAAGTCTTTGCGCCCGAACGGCACGACCACCAGATTTCCCGTCGCTGTTCCGCGCGCAAATCCCTTGGATATCAAATGCGAAGCGGGGAGGGCCTCATCCGGCGGATTATCGCCCGCGCCCAGTCCATCGGCGTTCAACGCATCCGGATCGGCGTTCGCCAGGTCTTCGCGATCGAGGTAGGAAATCGCCAGCTCGCGGAAGATGTAGTCCAGGATAGAGGTCGCCGATCGCACGCGATCGTTGCCAGTGACAGGTCCGGCCGGTTCGAAACGCGTAAATACATAAGCGTCGACGAACTCTTCCAGCGGCACGCCGTATTGCAGACCGATCGAAATCGCGATGGCGAAGTTGTTCATCAGCGAACGGAAGGCCGCGCCCTCCTTGTGCATGTCGATGAAGATCTCACCCAGGGCGCCGTCGCCGTATTCGCCGGTATGGATATAGACCTTGTGGCCACCGACGGCGGCCTTCTGGATATAGCCCTTGCGGCGATCGGGCAGGCGATGGCGCGTACGGTCACGCTCGACGATCTTTTCGACGACGCGCGGCGCAGCTGTCTTTTCGGGTGCTTGCGGACGGCGCGGCGCCTCTTCCATATCGGGTATGTCTAGCGCGAAGTCCGCCGGCGTTTCGGCGCGCGATACCGACAGGCTGCGCAGGTTCATGCCCGCGGCCAGCGAATAGACCTTCATGGCGTCGGTCACGCCCTGGTCCCACGCCAGTTCGACGGGCGCCGTCGAGGGTGAATCGACGAGGGCATCAAGACGATGGCGCAGCGTCAGGCGCGCCTTGATCGACAAGGGCGCCAGCAGCGCCCACGCCATGTCGTCGACCGCCTTCAGTCCATCCAGTTCGGGCGTCCCGAAAAGATAGGCGTCGGCTTCGGCAATCTCTTCCTTGGCAAAGCCCATGATCGTGAGAAGATCGAGGGTTGGATCGGACAGATCAGCGTCGCTCAGTCCCCAGATGTCGCGGACGAAATTGGCGTCGAGATTGGCCAGGGACACAACGTCGCGGAGGGAAAGACTCTCCGCCAAAACCTCATGAAGACGGCCGAGTTCGAATTCGCTCAGCCCCTTGGCCTTCAGCGACGCATCGTTGATGTGCGGCGCGTCGCCCAGGTTCCGATACCCCAACCGCGTGTCGCGCACCAGTGTGACGTCCACGCCGATGACCTTGATGCCGCGCAATACGCACGCTTTCAGGACTGGCAGCAAAAGGCCGTCGTCGCTTTCCATGAAGGTGGCGATATCGCCGACCTGCTCGTCGCCGAGACCGACGCCAAGGCGCAGCGACAGGTCTGCATCGGCATAGAGCGCTGTCACCTGGGCATTGCGCAGGCCGGTCTTCTTGGCCAGTTTCAGGCCGGTCTGCAGCAGGTCCAGCGCCCGGCTCTTGAAGGAAGACACGCCGTTGAGCGCCGTTATCTGATAGAGCTGGCGGCTAAGACGGTCAATTTGTTCGGCCTTGCCGGCGGCAAAACCGTCAAAAGCACCGATACGCACGGCCAGCGCTGC
>CAMLLA010000442.1 GCA_946480525.1 uncultured Asticcacaulis sp.
TAGAACGGGATTAGTACCGACAGGCGCGGTGCCGCCGTAGTGAAGGCGGTATTGTGGAAGGGCGAGGCTTCGGTCATGCGGCAACCTTTATCCTCAATCGTTGATAGATGCGATCCGTCAGGTCCCGGACATTGTTGAGGTCTAGGAGCCATGCCAGTGCGGCATAGACCGCGCCGCCGCATACGGATTGGACGACGAGGTCGATCGGCTGTCCCGTCAGCGGGATCAGCGATACGACCGCCATCATGAAAACGGCGCAGGCGGCGGTCATGAACAGGTCGAGCCACGGAACGGGCAGGACCAGCGCCTTGCGGCCGAGCGCCCACGACGCGGCGAGGCCAAGCGCAAAGCTGAGGGCGGTCGCCAGAGCCGCACCGTTCAGGCCCATGCGCGGAATAAGCAGGAGGTTGAGTGCGATATTGCTGACCGCGGGGACGGCCATGGCGGCAACCAGCAGTCGCGTCGTTTTCGCAAGCGTAAACGCCTGCAGGAAATAGTAGCTGTTCAGGCCCGAGAGCAGGGCGCCGAGGCTGATCAGGCCGGTGACACTAAGCGCGCGGTCGCGCAACGCTTCGCCGATCATCAGCGTGCCGAAGGCAGGCGCCACCATGATCAGCCCGGCCGTGGCGGGAAACATGATGAAGGCCATGGTTTTCAACTGTTGACGGGCGTTGTCGCGCAGTGCCCCGGCGCCGCCGGTTTCCAGGGCATGGACCATGGCGGGCGTGCCCGCCGCCCCCAGCCAGATAAACAGGACGTCGAGGATGCGTGACGCCAGGCTGTAACCGGCGTGATAGGCCCCAGCCTCAGCTTCGTTGAGAATGCCGGCGATCAGGAAGCGGTCGACCGTGTACAGGGCCAGCGTCAGGATGAGGCTCAGCGATACCGGAATGCCGTAGTGCGCGTAGGCGCGGGCGCGGACAGGATCGAAAACACCCCTGACTGCCCGCCCGAGGTCCTCGCGCGCGAACAGCGGCAGGGTCAAAAGCGCGACCAGGCCAACGCCCAGGACCGGCGATCCCCCGCCCAGCCCAGCCAGTGCGCAGATGACGCCGATAACGAAGCCTCCGGCCGTCTGGGCCATGTCAATCATTGAAGCGCTGCCGACCCGGCCCTCGGCGCGGCGTTGTTCCTGCACGGCTTTTATAAGTGATTTGAACACCGTTGTTGCCAGGCCGTAGCCGATCGCCAGCTTGAGCGCTCCATTACCGGGCCACAGCCACAAACCGAGCGCGCAGACCAATGCAAAAACGGCGAACACCCAGGCATAGAGGCGCCACAGCGTACCGTAGAGTTGGGGAGCGTCCGGATTGTCGCGCGACTCGGCGATATAGAAGCGCGCCATGGCGGCTTCGATCCAGGTGAAGAAGACCGTCTGGGCCAGCGTCGTCACGCCAAGCGCCAGCGCGTACTGGCCGTACTCTTCCGGGGTCAACAGGCGCGTAAAGGCCATGAGGGTCGCGAAACCGACGACACCCTGCAAAACGTTCGCAGGAAGATATCCCCACAAGCCTTTGAAAAACATATGCGAAACTGTCCTTGATTACAGGCGTGCGCAGGAAGCGTTCGGCATAATCAACGCACCGTCTTGGCGTCGCCAAGCAGGCAGGGAATTGTCATCGCCATGATGCGCAGGTCAAGCCAAAGCGACTGACGCTCGATATATTCGACATCCAGCGCGATGCGGCGTCTGACGTCTTCGGGCGTGTCCATAGGCCCGCGTGAGCCATGGATGGCGGCCCAGCCGGTGACGCCCGGTTTCATGCGGTGGCGCCAGGCATATTCAGCGACCAGGCGCGCGCTTTCCTCGGAGCCCGTCTTCATGCCGATGGCGTGCGGGCGAGGACCGACCAGCGACATTTCGCCGATAAGCACGTTGAACAGCTGGGGCAGTTCGTCGATCGAGGTCTTGCGGATAAAGCGGCCGATCCTGGTGACACGCGGGTCGCCCTTGGTCACCTGCTGGGCGGCGGTGTGGTCGGTCAGGTGGGTGTACATCGACCGGAACTTCCAGACGAAGATGGCTTCGTTGTTGAAGCCGTGGCGGCGCTGACGGAAGAAGACGGGGCCGGGGCTGTCTATCTTGATCAATGCGGCCACGACCAGCATGACCGGCGAAAAAACGACCAGGGCGATCGCGCCGATGACGATGTCGGCCAAACGTTTGACGAAGGCCTTCCGGCTGTCGCTCGGCACGCCGGATACGCGGGCCAGAGGCATGTCGGCGACGCGCGACCAGGCGGTTTTCACGTCCTTGTCGGTTTCGACATCGACGAACAGGGCAACCTCGTTCGGCAGGGCACGCAGTTTTTCGATGATACCCTTGACGCGGGCGCGGGCGGTGGTGTCGAGCGCGACCACGATCTGGTCGACATAGGGGGTGATCTTGTGGCCGAGCAGGGCCTGGACGTCGCCCAATACAGGTACGCCGGCAACCGCATCGGGATTGCGCGCCAGGCGATCATCGAAGATGCCCAGGACATTGACGTCGCCTTCCGCCTTCGCGGCCTCGATCAGCTTGTGAGCGTGCCTGGTCGCGCCGACGATGACGATGGAGGGCGTCAGCTTGCCGAGGCGTCGCCAGCGGCGGATGAAGCCCCACCAGACGATGTGCAGGGCCGCCACGACCGAGAGGCTCAGGCCGGCCCAGCCGGGCATAAGCGCCGGCACCGTCGGGTGAGGAGAGAGCAGGCTTGCCATATATGCCGCCGCAAGCGAAGCCGCGAAAGCGCAGGTCAGGCGGGCGAGGTGAAGGACAAGGCTTTCGCTGCGGCCGAAACGATAGAGGCCGAGCGCGGGCAGTGCCCAGGCCAGGAAGGTCACGCCCGTGACGAACGGCAGGACGTCGCCCAGCGGTGCGGCCAGAAGGCCGGCAGGCAGGACGGTCGCGGCACACAGCAGTGTGACGGCCAGGACGGCGGCGCCGTCCATGGCGCGGAACAGGCGGACATACATGTCGCCGTCGCCGCGCTGGCGGGCAGACAAAAGCTTTTCGGGACGGAAGGGACCGCGGCGGTCGCGGCCGGTCTTCGGCAGCACGGCGTCGGCGGTGGAATCGGCGAGGATGGCTTGGGCAAGCCTGTCGGGAGGTACGGCGGCGTTCATTCTGGCTCTGCTTTAAGGGCTTTCTGTCCTTGGGCCAGCATAACTCAATGCATTTAGGGGCCGGTTAACAGCCGGTCTTTTTTATGGCGATGCTAAGGTTTTT
>CAMLLA010000443.1 GCA_946480525.1 uncultured Asticcacaulis sp.
AGCTTCCTGTCGGGCGTGACGGCTGGGTTTGCCGCCGAAGCGGCCGCGCTGACACAAGCCCTAAGCGCTTTCCGCGAAGCGAGTAACTTCCTTTTGGCCCAAAAGACGGCCGCTCCGCTCGATGTGGCATCGGGTGCGTCGAGCTACCTGATTTTGAGTGGCGACCTGATCGGCGGCTGGCTGCTGCTGAAAGGCGCTCTCGCGGCCGAAAAGCTGCTGGCCGATGGTCAGGGCGACGCGGCATGGCTGAAGGACCGTATCCTGCTGACCCGCCTCTACTTCACGCAGGTCCTGCCCCATGCGTCTGCGCATCTGGCGGCCATCAAGGCCGGCTTTGGCGCTCTGGACGGCCTGGAATTGAGCTTGGACTGACCCGCGCTTTTAACCACGGAAATCACTGAAAGGCGCTTTCGCGCCGACACGGAAAAAAGACGGAATTCGTGCTTTAATGGCTTTGCCCCATTGTGGGGCTTCGATCTCAAAGGGAATCCACAGATGCACGCAGATCGCTGCTTCGCAGCGCACAGATGATCCGTGTGTGTGTTGAAAGTGAAGCGCTCAAGTCATTTCAAACAATGACGGCGCTTTGCGCCGTCGGGAGCTTTGATAATCAAGGCTCGCGATATTCGTCTACTCGGATCATCTGTGTTTGATGCGCGTTAGCGCATCCATCTGTGTGCATCTGTGGATTCCCCCTCAACGCGGGTTCCACGCGCGCAGCACTGGCAGACTGACCAAGAATTCCGTGTGTTCCGTGTCAGCGAGCAAGCGCCTTTCCCGTCGCTGGCGAAAGCTATACTTTCGCTGGCGCTCCGCTATCCGTGGTTCCCCCAATAATAGAAGCCACTCACTGCGTCTCGGCCAGGCCCTCGCCCGTCGTTGGCTTGGCGGCCGCGCCGGCGGTGCCGGAATTGGCAGAACCGATCATGTCCGACGTTTCGGTTGTTGCGCCACCGGGCGTACCCTTCGGAATAGGCGGTGCGACTTTCAACGCCGGAACCGGCGCCACACCCTTCGCTTGGGCCTTCAAAAGAATGTCGATCGTCTGACGGACAAACACCGCCTCAGTTACAACCCCCAGTTCCAGGCGCTGGTTCTCGTCCTCAACCTGCTTGATCAGAACGCCGGCGACAAAACCGCCGGCCTTGCTGGTCGCGGACTTCATAAAGACCGGCCCGCCCGAATTGCCCGGCACGGCCGTCAGGTCGATCAGGAAGGTCGGATAGGTTGCCGACGGCGTCACCGGATACGACGCCAAACGCCCGGCACGCAGGATGGGGAAGCCCGACACATTGGCCGACAGGCCATGCGGATAGCCGAGCGTCATCATTTCCTGGCCGGCCGTGACCTTCATGGCCTCGAACGTGCCTTCATCGGCCAGAAGGCTGTAAGGAATGACCTGGTCCTTGATGCTGTCGGGCATCTTGATCGGAATGACGGCGATGTCCTGGCCCGGATGCTGGGTATAGGTCGGCGCGCCCGCAGGCGTGCGGATGGCGATGGTCGACGGCATATAGGACCACGTGCCCTTGGCCGACGGCACGCGCCAGCCAACACGCACATCCTTTTGCGGCATTTTTTCGAGCACATGGGCTGCGGTCACCAGCACCGTCTGGGACTGGCCGTTCGGCATGGGAACCGACACCAGGAACCCCGTGCCGACCATACGCTTGGCTTCATTGATCGGCTGGTCGATCTGCACCGTCGCCTTGATCAGCGCCACTGTCAGGTCAGCATCCATCATGCCCGAAGGTCCCCCATGATACGCACGAAACTAGCCATCACTACCCTGCGAATTATCATGTCATCGGCTCCATATGGGACCAACATGCGAAAACGCACGGATTTCCGGAAACTTATTTGACGCCCTTTGGCGAATGGGTCAAACGGTTTCGTTAATCACTGTGACGCAGCCCGGCCGATCTGAAAAGCCGCTTTGCAAAGAATAGTCGCGTTTGCCGCTAAGTCTGGCTTAAACATCACAGGTATCCGCTATCGAGAGAATACGCCTTGACCAAAGTCCTTCCCAAAGCCCCGCGCCCCGCCAAGATCCCTTTCGAGATCGAACAGCTCGGTGAAAAGCGCGTCGACGATTATCGCTGGATGAAGGACGACAACTGGCAGGCGGTGCTGCGCGATCCCGGCCTGATCAAGCCCGAGATCAAGGCCACGCTCGACGAGGAAAACGCCTATAGCGCTGCCCTGCTCGACGGCACCAAGGACCTGCAGGACGCGATTTTCGCCGAGATGAAGGGCCGCATCAAGGAAGACGACTCAAGCGTTCCCGGCCCGGACGGCGCATGGGAATACTATAGCAGATACAACATCGGCGCCCAGCATCCGATCGTCGCGAGACGCCCGCGCAGCGAAGGCGCGCCTTTGAGCCCGCTGCCAAGCGTCGAGGACACCGCCGCCCAGGAGCAGATCCTGCTGGATGAGGAAGCCCGCGCCCAGGCGGCAAAGGCGCAAGGCAACGACTTCTATGAGACCTCCGACGCCCAGCACAGCCCCGACCATAGCCTGTTCGCCTGGGGCGAGGACACGCAGGGGTCCGAATATTTCACCATCTTCGTTCGCGATCTGGCAACCGGCGATATCCTTCCCGACCCGATCCAGAGCAGCAATGGCGGTTTCTGCTTCTCGCCGGACTCGCAGTATATCTTCTGGGTATGGCGCGATGAAAACTCCCGTCCCGCCAAGATTTTCCGCCGCCCGGCGCGCGGTGGCGAGGACGTCCTTGTCTATGAGGAGCCCGACGAAGGCTTCTTCCTGCATATCGGCACGGTGTCGTCGGACGCCTTTATCTCCATCGGCACCGGCAACCACGAAACGAGCGAGACCTGGCTGATCGATGCTGCCAATCCGACCTCGGCGCCGTTCTGCGTCGAGCCTCGAGCCGAAGGTGTTCAGTATGACGTCGATCACTGGGACGACCGCTTCGTCATCCGCACCAATGCCGATGGCGCCATCGACTTCAAGCTGATGGTGTCGTCAGATGAGCGGCCATCGCGCGATACCTGGCGCGACCTGGTGCCCTACCGTCCCGGCATCTACATCACGGGCGCCGGCGTCTTCAAACGCCACATGGTCCGCTCCGAACGTCAGAACGCCAATACGCGTATCGTCATCACGCGCAAATCGGACCTGTCCGAGCACATTATCGCCGTCGACGAAATCTCGCTGAAAGTCGCAAGAGGCGAAATTCTC
>CAMLLA010000444.1 GCA_946480525.1 uncultured Asticcacaulis sp.
TCGAAGACGTCCTGAGAGTAGTCCATCAGGTCGATCTTGTTGACCGCCAGCACGACGTGCTTGATACCCAGCAGCGAAACGATGAAGGAGTGACGGCGTGTCTGAGTCAGGATGCCCTTGCGCGCGTCGATCAGGATGACGGCCAGGTCCGAGTTCGAGGCGCCGGTCGCCATGTTGCGCGTATACTGTTCATGGCCGGGCGTGTCGGCGACGATGAACTTGCGCTTTTCGGTCGTGAAGAAGCGGTAGGCGACGTCGATGGTGATGCCCTGTTCGCGCTCGGCCTGAAGCCCGTCGACCAGAAGCGCCAGGTCGATGTCTTCACCGACCGTGCCGAACTTCTTGCTGTCCTTTTCGATGCCCGCCAGCTGGTCTTCGAAGATCAGCTTGGTATCGTACAGCAGCCGGCCGATCAGGGTCGACTTGCCGTCGTCGACGCTGCCGCAGGTCAGAAAGCGCAGCATCGACTTCTTTTCGTGGCTGGCCAGGTAATCGATCAGGGCGCGGGTATCGAGGCGCGTGTCAACAATAGCGTTCATTTTTAGAAATAGCCTTCGCGCTTCTTCTTTTCCATCGAGCCCTGTTCATCGTGGTCGATCAGGCGGCCCGAGCGTTCCGAGGTCCGGGTCGTCAGCATTTCGGCGACGATCTCTTCCAGCGTGTCGGCTTCGGATTCGACGGCGGCCGTCAATGGGTAGCAACCGAGCGTGCGGAAACGCACGGATTTCAGTTCGGGCTTTTCGCCGGGTTGCAGCGGCAGGCGGTCGTCATCGACCATGATCAGCTGGCCGCCGCGCTTCACGACCGGGCGCTTCTGGGCGAAGTACAGCGGTACGATGGGGATGTTTTCCATCAGGATATATTGCCAGATGTCGAGCTCGGTCCAGTTCGACAGCGGGAAGACGCGGATGGATTCGCCGGGCTTCACGCGGGCATTGTACAGGTTCCACAGTTCCGGCCGCTGGTTCTTGGGGTCCCAGCCGTGGTTCTGCGTGCGGAACGAAAAGATGCGTTCCTTGGCGCGCGACTTTTCCTCGTCGCGGCGCGCGCCGCCAAAGGCAGCGTCGAAGCCGTGTTCGGTCAGCGCCTGCTTCAACGCATCGGTCTTCATGATGTTGGTGTAGGTGTTCGATCCGTGGTCGAACGGATTTATGTTGTCGCGCACGCCGTCGGGATTGGTGTGCTTGAGCAGGGTGAGGCCAAGCTTTTTCACCGTATCGTCGCGGAACTGGATCATCTCGCGGAACTTCCACGTCGTATCGACGTGCAGCAGCGGGAAGGGCGGCTTCGACGGGTGGAAGGCCTTCATTGCCAGGTGCAGCATGACCGACGAATCCTTGCCGATCGAATAGAGCATAACCGGGTTTTTGAATTCGGCGGCCACTTCACGCATGATGAAGATGGCTTCGGCTTCTAGCCTTTTGAGATGGGTAAGCTGTTCGGCGGACACGGGTGGGGACCTTCGGGAAATCTGAAGGCTATGTAGTCACGCGAAGGAACACGGACAAACCACAAAATCTCAAGTCAGAGATGAGCGACGTTAAGTCCGTGTGGACGGGGCTAGGCCTTGACGGCGAGTATAAGCCGGTCGGGTCCCAGAAGATCCATGACCGTGCCATGGTCCTTCTCGGAAAAGGCAAAGCAGCCCTGGCTGCGGCCAATAGCACCGGCACGCGCCATCTGGTCACTGACGTACCAGGCCTTATGGATGACGATGGCGCGGTCGAACGCATTGGAATTGTCGGCGTCGAGACCGAGCAGCCGGCGCGAATAGCCATGTTTGCCGGCATAGGTGTCGGCCGTCACATAGGCGCCCTGCGACGTTGCTTCTGAGCCCGGAGCATTGGAGAAGGATTTCAGCCACCCCGTGTGCGCGGGATCCGATCCCTTGCCGTGCGCCACCAGAAAGCTTCGCGCCTTGCCGGTCTGTAAGTCGATCAGGTGGAAACGCGGCTTGGAGGAGTGGGTCGAAAAGTCGGCAATGGCGATCCGGTCGAGATTGCGGATCCGGTTCTTGTGGCGGGACAGGGCCTGTCTGGCCAGGGCCAGGAGATGCGGAGGGACGGCGGTGTTGGCGGCTTCGGCGATGTTTGCCTGAACAAGGCCTGCGGTTGCAATGGCAGGCGCGGCTCCGATCAACTGACGTCTGTTAAGCATAGGTACTCCATGGATACTGACACGCTATATCCATGGAGAAGATGGCATTATGACGGCAAACTTACGCCGTCCTTATTTTCGTGACCGCCGCGGCAATGCCGTCGATGACGCGAATGGCGACGGCGACAAAGACGTCCAGCCAGTTTTGCTCCTTGACACTGGTCTGCGTCGTAGCGGTCGTATTGGCGGCCAGGGCGTTCGCGGGGATTTTGGCAATGGCCACCGGAATGCCATCGTGGCGTTGGATGGCAGCCTGAACCGCCTGCTCATTGATCCGCAGGCCGCGCGCCTCCAGATCCGCCACACGCGCCTCAAGCGCACGAACCGCGTCGTCCGAAGGACCAAGCGGCGTTACGGGTTCATAGCTGGCGATCTGCTTGGCCTGGGCACGTGTGGGGGTGACCTGCAGATAGAGCTGACCGGCGCTCTGGCCCAGCGTAATCGGGTTCTCTATGACCGTCACGCCGTCACCAACCGCGGCCACCGAATACAGGGCCGCGATATCTTCCGGATAAAGACGCATGCAGCCATGGCTTGACGGTTTGCCGATGCTCGACGGCGCATTGGTGCCGTGGATCAGGTAGCCGTCCCATCCGAGCCTCAGTGCATACTGGCCAAGAGGATTTTTTGGCCCGGCCGGGACCACTTCCGGCAGGCCAGGGTCCTCGGCGCGGATGGAGGCGGGCACGCGCCATTCCGGATTCTTGCGCTTGCTGACGATGGTCGTCGTCCCGGTCGGGGTGTCCCAGCCTTCGCGACCGACGCTGACGGGATAGGTCTCGACATCGCCCGACGCGTCGAAGCGGAACAGACGCAGCGCCGCCAGGTTGACGATAATGCCTCGCCGCTCGCCAGGGGGCAGCAGGCGCTGCGTCGGGATGGTGAGGACCTGGTCAATCGAAATGGTGTTGGACGTTACGGCCGGATTGGCGGCCAGCAGCTCGACCAGCCCTATGCGGTGTTCGCGGGCGATATCGGCCAGGGTGTCGCCCTTGACGACCGTATAGGGCTTTTGGTCCAGGTTGGGCTTGTTCTGAAGTTCGAAC
>CAMLLA010000445.1 GCA_946480525.1 uncultured Asticcacaulis sp.
GGACCGGTGCCGGCGGCAAGGCTGGCTTCCTTGATCGGCGTGCCACGTTCGAGGCCGAAAGCGAAGAAGGACGACATGACGCCGCAGAAGACGGCGACCAGCAGGCCCTTGGAGAGATTGAATTCGCTCAGGCCTTCCTTTTCGCCCGGCAGTTCGATCTCCTTGCGGTGACCGGCCATGGCGACGACGACGATGGCGATCAGCACAACCGCGATGCCGACAAAGGTATAGACGGCGCCGGGCTTCGACGCGACGTCACCCAGGGTACCGTTGAACAAGGGCGGCCCAAGTGTGCCGATCACCGTCGTCAGGCCCAGCGCCACGGCCATGCCGAGGCTCAGGCCCAGATAGCGCATGGTCAGGCCGAAGGTCAGGCCCCCCATGCCCCACAGCGCGCCGCAGCCGATACAGGCCCACAGGACGTCCGGCGAAGCCGAGCCGATGACGCCCAGCAGGTCCTTGGTCTGAATGGAAGCGAATAGCCAGGGCGCGAACACCCATGAAAAGATGCCGCCGGTCAGCCAGAAGATTTCCCACGACCACAGACGGATACGCTTATAGGGCACATAGAAGCTGGCGGAAGCGAGACCGCCCAGCCAGTGGAACAGTACGCCGATCAACGGATTGGGTGTCATCTTGTCTCCCCCTTTTGTTATGTCGCAGGTTAAGCGGTTTTGAGTATGCGCGATATGCCTACTGCAAATTCACGAACATGCCGCCGTCGGTCAGGACCGAAGCACCGGTGACGTAACCCGCCAGGTCCGAAGCGAGGAAGACGACGACCTTTGCGATATCGTCCGGACGGCCCAGGCGGCCAAGCGGAATGCGCTTTTCCATGTATTCGCGCTTGGCTGGGTCGGCCAGGTCGTCCTTGTTGATGTCGGTGGCGATCGTGCCCGGCATGACGGAGTTGCAGCGGATACCGTGCCGGCCCAGAGCAATCGCCGTCGATTGCATCAACGAATGGACGCCCGCCTTGGTCGGCGTGTAATGGCTCTGCATCTCCCCGCCGACCAGCGCCGAGATCGAACTGATGGCGACGATTGCCCCGCCCCGCCCCTGCGCATCCCTGCCCTGCCGGACCATTTGCTGGGCGGCGGCCTGGCACATGAAATAGGCGCCGGTATAGTTGACGTTCAGCGTGCGCATGAAGACGTCCTGCGGCATGTCGAGGAAGCTGTGAAACGGGCAGATGCCCGCGTTCGACACAAAGGTATCAACGCGCCCTAGGCCCTTGACTGCGGCAGCAACGAAAGCCGGCGCGGAGGTCGGGTCGGCAACGTCACCATTGAACACCACGGCCTTGCGCCCCAGCGCCTCGATCTCGGCTACCAGCGACTGCGCCATCTCATCGTCATTAAAGACGTTGAGCGCGACATCGGCGCCATGCTTCGCGCATTCAATCGCCGTGGCCCGGCCGATGCCGCGCGACGCGCCCGTGATCAATACCTTCTGTCCTTCGAGCAGCATGGTTCCCATCTTCCCTTTTTTACTCTGTTGTCCTGGTCCAGCCGAATTCGGCGGAGATCGCGTGTGCGGTATCGAGTACCTGGGTGGCGAGCCCGTTCATGCGGGCATCGTCCATATATTGCGCCGCGCTCGATACGCTGATCGAGCCGATGATGCTGCCTGCGGCGTCGCGGATCGGCGCCGCCACGCAACGGATACGGTCCTCGTTTTCTTCGAGGTCGAAGGCGTAGCCAGCCTGGCGGTAATGACGCATGCGCTCCATCCAGATCGCTTCGCTGACGCCATAGTTCGGCCAGTCGGGCGCTTCACGCGCATAGATTTCGCGTAAGCGCGCATCGGACTCGTCGAGCAGCAGGGCCTTGCCCAGGCCGGTCGATCGCAGCGGCTGGCGCTCGCCGATGTGCGAGCTGATTTCGATGCGGCGGCGGCCGGTGACCTTGTCGAGATAGAGCGCGCGGTCGCCGTCAAGGATGCCGAGATGGACCGTATCGCCCGATTGTTGCGCCAGGTGAACCAGATGATCGTGCGCCAGGCGCGGCAGGCTGATCTGGCGCGCCGCCAGATGGCCCAGTTCCAGAAGCTTGGGGCCAAGGCTGTAACCGACGCGCGGCGTGAAGTTCAGGAAACGCTGCTCGACCAGGGTCGCCGCCAGGCGATGCGTCGTCGAACGCGTCAGCCCAACGGCTTCGGACAACTGCGGCAGGTTCATGCCGGTCTGCGAAACAGCCTTGATAATGTCGAGACCACGCAACAGGGTTTGCGCCCCGGCAAGGGAACCTTCCCCGGCGGTGCGCCGCAGTGGATGCAAGGCCGATTGTCTATTTGCCATTATTCGCGACGAAGGTCCGGAATTTGGGATTAATCTTTGCGCGAAATTGCATTTCGCATATTATGAAGCGATGGATTCGCCCTTAAAACAAGCTATATAATGAATTTAGATCATTGACAATCAAAATACCAATCACTATCGATCACCCGAAATCATAACGACCGTAAGGCCCGCCATGAAAAATCCCAAGATCAGAGAAGTCAGAGCCTCCGTCATCAAGGGAGGCGAAGGCGGGGGTGGCGCCGACTATCACGATCAGGGCGAAGGCCACTGGATCGACAACCACATCGCCACGTCGATGGGCCGCTATCCCGAATATCGCCAGAGCCGCAAATCGTTCGGCATCAACGTTCTGGGCACCCTGGTCGTCGAAATCGAGTGCGAGGACGGCACTACGGGTTTCGCTGTCACGACCGGTGGTGAGCCGGCCGCTTATATGGTGGAAAAGCACTTCGCCCGCTTCCTGGAAGGCCGCAACCCGTTCGAGTACGAGAAAATCTGGGACCAGATGTATTTCGGCTCGCAATATTACGGCCGCAAGGGCCTTGTGGTCAACGCCATTTCAGGAGTCGATCTCGCATTGTGGGACCTGATGGGCAAGTTGCGCCAGGAGCCGGTGCACCAGCTGCTGGGCGGCGCGGTGCGCAACGAGCTGCAATTCTACGCCACCGGCGCCCGCCCCGACCTGGCCAAGCAGATGGGCTTTATCGGCGGCAAGCTGCCCCTCTACCACGGCCCGATCGAAGGCGACGAAGGCCTCAAGAAGAATGTCGAGCTGATCGCCGACATGCGCTCGAAGTGCGGTGAAGACTTCTGGCTGATGTACGACTGCTGGATGGCGCTGGATGTCAACTATGCGACGCGTCTGGCGCACAAGTGCCATGAGTATGG
>CAMLLA010000446.1 GCA_946480525.1 uncultured Asticcacaulis sp.
TGGCGCTGGATGTCAACTATGCGACGCGTCTGGCGCACAAGTGCCATGAGTATGGTCTCAAGTGGATCGAAGAAGCGATTTCGCCGGATGACTACTGGGGCTATCAGCAACTCAAGAAGAACGTTCCGGCGGGCATGCTGGTCACCACCGGTGAGCACGAAGCCACACGCTGGGGCTTCCGCATGCTGATGGAGATGGACTGTTGCGACATCATCCAGCCCGATGTCGGCTGGTGCGGTGGCGTTACCGAGCTCTTGAAGATCTCGGCCCTGGCCGACGCGCGCGGCGTCATGGTCGTGCCGCACGGCTCAAGCGTCTATTCCTACCACTTCGTCATCACACGTCATAATTCGCCGTTTGCCGAATTCCTGATGATGGCTCCCAAGGCGGATCATGTGGCGCCGATGTTCCACCCGCAGCTTTTGGGCGAACCTGTCCCGGAAAATGGCCGGCTGAACGTCAACAAGCTGGACAAGCCGGGCTTCGGTGTGGAACTGAACCCCGACGTGAAGCTTCACCGCCCGTACACGCACTAAGGAACTTAAATCACGAACGCTTCGAACACTTAAGATCAAGGCAGCACACTGTTCTTCTCCTCCCTACCGAAGGTGGGGAGGGGGACCGCACGAGACGGTGCTTGCACCGGTGAGATGCGGTGGTGGGGTCATCTTCAGACTTCAACACGCTCCGCCGGTGCCAGACGACTCCCCTTCCCCACCACCGCTTCGCGGTCCCCCTCCCCATCCCAGGGACGGGGAGGAGAAGGGATACCGAAGCTATCCGATGATCGTGGCGTTCGCGGCAAACCAATTACCAAAGGACCCTCCCCATGAAGTTCTGCCGTTTTGGCCCCAAGGGCCAGGAAAAGCCTGGCGTCGTCGACAGCGACGGCCGCATCCGTGACCTGTCGGGCGTCGTGTCCGACCTGACGCCGGACACCGTGCGTCTGTCGCAACTGGCCAAGCTGACCGCCACCGACATCAACGCCCTGCCGGTCGTCGAAGGCCAGCCGCGCTATGGTGTGCCGGTCAAGAACATCGGCAAGATCATCGCCGTCGGCCTGAACTATGCCGACCACGCCGCCGAATCGAACCTGCCCGTCCCGCCTGAGCCGATCTTCTTCACCAAGGCCGTCACCTCGCTGACCGGCCCGAACGACGAGGTCATGAAGCCGCGCGACGCGACCAAAATGGACTGGGAAGTCGAGCTGGGCCTGATCATCGGCAAGACCTGCCGCTATGTCGAAGAGTCCGAAGCCCTCAGCCACGTCGCCGGCTACGTCCTGGTCAACGACGTGTCGGAACGCGCCTTCCAGAAGGAGCGCGGCACGCAGTGGGTCAAGGGCAAGGGCTGCGACACCTTCGCGCCAACCGGCCCGTGGCTGGTCACGCCGGACGAAGTCGGCGACGTCCATAACCTCGACATGTTCCTGGACGTCAACGGCCAGCGTATGCAGACCGGCAACACCAGGACGCTGATCTTCAACGTCGCCCACTGCATCAGCTACATTTCGCGCTTCATCACCCTGCAACCGGGCGACCTGGTCATCACGGGCACACCTCCGGGCGTCGGCGAAGGCAAGAAGCCGAACCCGATCTATCTCAACGCTGGCGACACCATGCACCTTGGTATCTCGAAGCTGGGTGAACAACGCCAGACCGTGGTGCCGTTCAGCCTCGAAGGCCAGGAGATCATTGGCTAATGACCTATGCAGGCCGTTTTGATAATCGTTGCGCCGTCATCACCGGCGGCGCCGGTGGCCTGGGCAAGGCCGCTGCCGTGCGCATCATTGCCGAAGGGGGCAAGGTCGTCCTGTGGGACCTGAACCCCGAGGCGCTGGAAGCCGTGGCCAATGAAGTCGGCGCCGCCGGTTTTGTCGCGCTCGACGTTTCCAAGCTGGAAGAGGTCTCCGCCGCCGCCAAAAAGTCGGCTGAGATCCTCGGCAAGATCGACATTCTGATCGCTTCGGCGGGCATCACCGGCGCCACCGTGCCGGTGTGGGAATTCCCCGTCGATTCGTGGCTTAAGGTCATGGACATCAATCTCAACGGCCTGTTCTACTGCAATCGCGAGCTCATCCCCTTCATGCTGGAAAATGGCTACGGCCGTATCGTCAACATCGCTTCGGTCGCGGGCAAGGAAGGAAATCCGAATGCTTCCGCCTATTCGGCATCGAAGGCGGGCGTGATCGGTTTCACCAAGTCTTTGGGCAAGGAACTGGCGACCAAGGGGGTTATCGTCAACGCCCTGACGCCGGCCACGTTCGAGAGCCCGATCCTGGCGCAGCTGCCGCAAAGCCAGGTCGACTATATGCGCTCCAAGATTCCGATGGGCCGTCTCGGCGTCGTCGATGAATCGGCCGCCATGGTGTGCTTCATGGCGTCGGAAGAATGCTCGTTCACCACCGCCTCGGTATTTGATACGTCTGGAGGACGGACGACATACTAACGCTTCCCCTCTCCCCGCCTGAGGGGAGAGGGTGGCCCCTTGGGGCCGGGTGAGGGGTCAAAAATGCCAGCCAAGAAGCTGTGACTTCGTCAGTTATCCCCCCACCCTAACCCTCTCCCCTTTCAAGGGGAGAGGGGACTAAAAAAGGGAACGGAGGAAATCCCATGGCTATCCAGCGCTTTGTCGACGCCCACATCCATCTGTGGCAACTGAACCGCCTGTCCTATGCCTGGCTGACCCCGCCCTTTTCCGATGATGGCCCGAACGGCAGCGTCGAGCCGATCGCCAAAGATTATATCCTCACCGACTATTTTGCCGACGCCGAAGGCTTCAAGGTCGACAAGGTCGTCCATATCGATGCCGGCGCCGCGGCTTCTGACGCGCTCAACGAAACGCGCTGGCTGCAATCCCTGGCCGATGAAACCGGTCACCCCAACGCCATCGTCGCCTTTGCCGCGCTGAACGACCCGGAAGTCGAGCCGCTGCTGGCGCAGCACGTCGAAAGCCGCAATGTCCGCGGCATCCGCCATATCATCAACTGGCACGAAAACCCCAGGCGCACCTATACGCCGAAGAACCTGCTGGAAGACGCTGGCTTCGCCCGCGGCTATGCGCTTCTGTCGCGCTACAAGCTGTCCTTCGATCTGCAGATCTATCCGGGCCAGATGATCCAGGCCTATGAACTGGCCAAACAGCACCCCGATACGCCGATCATCCTCAACCATATGGGCAT
>CAMLLA010000447.1 GCA_946480525.1 uncultured Asticcacaulis sp.
CCGGCCGGGCGGCAATGCCGTAGCGCGACAGTTCGGCGGCAACGGGATTGTTTTCACCATGGAGCCAGTGGGCGCCCAGATCGGCGGCGACGCCGGAACGCATTATCCGCGTGCGCGCCCTGCCACCCGCGCCATCGCCGGCTTCGAGGATACGGAATGACAACCCGCTGCGCTTGAGATCGACGGCCGCAGCCAAACCGGCCACTCCCGCACCGACGACAATGACGTCATCCATGGCTCGCCTCCGTTGTAATTTTTCAGACGATTTCGCGCCTGAGGAGATAAGGAGGCAATGTGGTTTACGATTTATGCTGCGGATATCACAGGATTATGTTCGCGTCACGCCGCGCCGCGTTCACCCGTCTTTTGCTCGCCGCCGATCAGGGCCGTGAACTCGGCCGCGGTGACCGGCCTGCTGAAAAGATAGCCCTGCATGCCGTGAATGCCCGCGGCTTTCAGGTGCTGATGCTGGGTGACCGTTTCGATACCTTCCGCCACGACCTGCATACCGAAGGCGCGGCCGATGCCGGTCACCGCCTGAACGATCGCCAGGGCTTCGAGCGCGCTGCGCGACTCACCGTCCAGTGCGGTGACGAACTCGCGGTCGATCTTGATCTTGTCGAACGGGAAGCGATGCAGGGCGGTCAAAGACGAATAGCCGACGCCGAAATCGTCAAGCGCCAGGCGGATGCCTAAGCTGCGCAGGTCCTCGAACAAGAGCCGCGTCCGTGCCGGTTCGCCCAGGAAAGCGGTCTCGGTTACCTCGAGGATCAGGCATCTGGCATCGTAGCCCGTTTCCCGCAGCAACGTCCGGATCCCCTCAAGGAAGCCCGGCCGGTCGAGCTCGATGGGAGACACATTGATGGCAACCGGCAGCCCCCACGCCGCCGCCTGTTGCAGCACGCGCCGGCGCGCGAAGGCGCCGATCTTGGCGATCAATCCCGTCCGTTCGGCCAAGGGGATAAAGACCGCCGGGCCGACCGGCTTGCCGTCACGGGCCCAGCGCACCAGTGCTTCGGCGGAAATGATCTTCTGTCCATGGCGGTCGTAGACCGGCTGATACAGCATCTCCATGCGGCCGGCGTCGATGTCCGCCTCAAGCTCTGCCATCAGGGCCACGTCGGGATCGGTCTGGCCGGCTTCGGGCTGGACGGCCGCGGGCGTATCGACGATGCGCCCCAGTTCGACGATCGTCCGGTCCGCCAGCGCGGCGATACCTTCGATGACGTCCGCCGGGACGACGCGGCCGCCCTCGCGCGCCGCCTTTTCGACTTCGCCCGCCACGGTCGCCACGGCCTTCGCCCCCAGGTTCAGGCTCATCGATTTCAGCGCGTGGGAGGCCGCCGTCATTTCGGAAACATCGCCGGTCCGGCAAGCCGCGGCCATCCGCCCGACCGCTTCCGGGGCGTGGCTGCGGTAGAGACCGACGACGCGGGTAACGAAGTCGCTGCGGCCATTCCTGAGACCGGCCACGATGGGCTTCAACGTATCGGCGTCGAACAGCGACATATCGATGCCGGCCTGAGCCGGCACAGCCGCGACCTCGGCCGGTGCGGCAGCCGGAGACTCGACGCGGGTGATCTCGTCGACCTGGCGCGCCTTGTCAGCCAGCCAGTCGCGCAGGACATTGCCCAGCGCCTCCAGGGTGAACGGCTTGTGCAGCACGCCGTCCATACCGGCTTCGCGCCAGGCTTCGGCAGCGGCGCCCACGACGTGCGCCGTCAGCGCGACGACCGGCACGTCCTGCCCGCGCGCGCGCAACCGGCGCGTCGCTTCGAACCCGTCGAGGACAGGCATGGAGCCATCCATCAGCACCAGGTCGTATGATTCGGCCTCAAGCATATCGAGCGCCTCCTGGCCATTGCCGGCGATAAACGCGGTAATGCCGAAGCGCGACAGGGCTTCACAGGCGACTTCTCGGTTGACCTCGCCATCGTCGACGACCAGTACGCGGGCGCGCGGATAGACGACATCGATCGCTTCCACGTCGGGCGCCGGCTCATGCGCCGTCAAGGGGCGGCCGTCGCGCAGGGCTTCGATCAGGCGGTCGAAGTCGCGGTGGCGCAGCGGCCGTGCCAGCACACAGGCCGCGCGGCCGTTCAGCACCCATTCTTCGGCCTCGGCGTCACCGGCATCGGCCAGCAGCACAAGGGTTTCGGGCGCGCTGGTCACGTGGTCGCGGCAGGCGCGGTCAGCGATGACCAGGCGCGGCTCATGTCCGGCAACGTCGGCGCCGGCCGCCGAAAGCCTGAGCGCCAGCGCGTCGCGTTCGACCGGCGCGGCGACGAGTATCTGGACCGAAACCGGCGCGCCCAACTGAGGCGGCGCGGCAAGCTCAGTCCCGGCAACCGGCAGGCGGACGTGGAATTCCGTGCCGATCCCCTGCTCGCTCGATACGGCAATGCGTCCACCCATGGCCTCGGCCAGGCGCTTGGCGATCGAAAGTCCCAGACCCGTGCCCCCGAAGCGGCGCGTCGTCGTCTGGTCTTCCTGGGTAAAGGCCGAGAACAGCTTGCCCAGCTTGTCCTTCGCGATGCCGATGCCTGTGTCCTCGACGACCACCCGCAGGAATTCGGGCTTTGCATCCGCCTCGATGCGGACGCGGACGTGGCCCGTTTCCGTAAATTTCAGCGCATTCGACACCAGGTTCGACACCACCTGCCCCAGCCGCACGGCGTCGCCACGAACGGTGCGCGGCGCTTCGGGGCTGACCTCAGCGACCAGTTCCAGCCCCTTGTCGCGCGCCGCTGCGCTGAACAGGGCCAGGGTCTCGTCGACCGCGTCGACGATATCTACGTCGGCGAGTTCGACGTCGAGCTTGCCAGCCTCGATCTTGGAAAAGTCGAGAATGTCGTTGATGACCGCCAAAAGCCCCTTGCCGGACTTCACGATCGTCGAAGCATAGCGGCGCGCCTTGGCCGGCAGGCTCTCGGCCGCCAGCATCTCGGCCATGACCATGACGCCGTTCATCGGCGTGCGGATTTCATGGCTCATGGTCGCCAGGAAGTCGGACTTGGCGGCATTGGCGGCCACCGCCTCATCCCGTGCCGCGACATAGTCCTGGGTGCGGGCAGCGACTTCGGCTTCCAGCCCGCGCATCTGCTCGGCGATGCGCTCATCGCGCTGGCGAATGGCGTCAAGCATGGCGTTGTAGCCGTC
>CAMLLA010000448.1 GCA_946480525.1 uncultured Asticcacaulis sp.
CGACAGGACGACGGCGGCGACGGGCAATCTCGCGCACCATCTCGGCCCGCTGGATATGCTCTTCGGCGGAACCGTGGGAAAAGTTGAGCCGCACGACGTCGACGCCTGCGGCCACCATGCGGTCGAGGATATCCTCGCTGCTGGAAGCGGGCCCCAATGTCGCCACGATTTTTGTTTTTCGTAATGTCATGGGACCCCCTTGTGGTTGCGTCTAGCTCTTCGCGCGCTGCTCCAGGATTTCAACGGCCGGGAGCTTCTTGCCTTCGAGGAACTCGAGGAAGGCGCCACCACCGGTTGAAATATAGGAAATGCGGTCACAGATGTTGTACTTGGCTATCGCAGCCAGTGTATCCCCTCCGCCCGCAATCGAGAATGCCGGACTGTCGGCAATCGCCATGCCCAGCGCCTTGGTCCCCTCGCCGAACTGGTCGAACTCGAACACGCCGACCGGGCCGTTCCAGACGATGGTGCCGGCTTTCTTGAGGTACTCCGCATAGGTCCTGGCGGTTTCGGGGCCGATATCGAAGATCATGTCGTCGTCGGCGATTTCGCTGACTTTCTTGACCACGGCCGGTTCGTTGGCGTCGAATTTCTTGCCGACGACCACGTCGGTCGGTACCGGAATCTCGCCGCCCTTGGCCTTGGCGGCTTCCATGAGGCGGCGCGCCTCGTCCACGAGATCGGCCTCATACAGCGACTTGCCCACATTGAAGCCGGCTGCCTTGATGAAGGTATTGGCGATGCCACCGCCGACAATCAGTTGATCGACGATGTTGGAAAGGGAGTCCAGCACGGTCAGCTTGGTCGAAACCTTGGAGCCGCCCACGATCGCGACGGTCGGCCGCGCCGGCTCCTTGAGCGCCTTGCCCAAGGCGTCCAGTTCAGCGGCCAGCAATGGGCCGGCACAAGCAATGGGGGCGAACTTGGCAACGCCGTGCGTGGAGGCTTGCGCGCGATGGGCCGTACCGAAGGCGTCCATCACAAAGACGTCGCATAACTCGGACATTTCCCAGGCGAGGCGATCCTCGTTGTTGTTTTCCCCGATATTGAAGCGGACGTTTTCGAGCACGGCCACTTCGCCGTCTCGCATTTGCTGCACGTAGATCTTGCCGTTGCCGAGCCAGTCCTGATAGAGGCGGACTTCGCAATTCAGCAGCTTGGCGAGGTGGTCGGCCACCGGGCGCAGGCTATCCTTGTCGGTATAGCGGCCTTCGGTCGGGCCTTCTTTCGGCCGGCCAAGATGGGACATGAGCATGACTTTGGCGCCGGCGTTCATGGCATGCTGGATCGTCGGCAGGGAGGCGCGGATGCGGGTATCGTCGGTGACGCTGCCGTCGTCGGCCTGGGGTACGTTGAGATCTTCGCGGATCAGGACACGCTTGCCCTTCAGATCCAGGTCAGTCATTTTGATAACGGACATGATCAATTCCTTTAAGCTGAGGAACGCGGAGGCCGAGACAGCCTCCGGTTTCAAGAACGGCGGCTTTATTTGGCGACGTGACGTACCAGTCGCATCAGGTTACAAGTATAGCCGTATTCGTTGTCGTACCAGGCAACGACCTTGACGAAGGTGGGATCCAGCATGATACCGGCTTCGGCGTCGAATACCGACGGGGCGGTCTCACCGCGGAAATCGGTCGAAACGACCTTCTCCTGGGTGTAACCCAGCACGCCCTTAAGGGCACCTTCGGAGGCAGCCTTCATCGCCTTGCAGATATCTTCGTAAGTCGCTTCCTTGTTCAACTCGCAGGTCAGGTCGACGACAGAAACATCGGAGGTCGGCACGCGGAACGCCATGCCGGTGAGCTTCTTGTTCAGCTCGGGGATAACTTTGCCCACGGCCTTGGCAGCCCCCGTGGAAGAAGGAATGATATTTTCGAGGATGCCGCGGCCGCCGCGCCAATCCTTGTTGGACGGACCGTCCACGGTCTTTTGCGTGGCGGTGGCGGCGTGCACTGTGGTCATGAGGCCGCGCTTGATGCCGAACTTGTCGTTCAGCACCTTGGTCACCGGGGCCAGTGCATTGGTGGTACAGGAGGCGGCGGAGACAATCGCCTCGCCGTTGTAGCTATCGTGGTTGACGCCGTAGACGTACATCGGGGTGTCGTCCTTGGACGGCGCGGACTGCACCACTTTCTTGGCGCCCGCATCGATGTGCTTCTGGCAGGTTTCCTGGGTCAGGAAGAAACCGGTGCACTCGATCACGATATCCGCGCCGACTTCGTTCCACTTGAGGTTGGCCGGGTCTTTTTCCGCGGTCAGGCGAATGCGCTTGCCGTTCACCACCAGCATGTTGCCGTCGACGGAAACATCGCCGTCGAAGCGGCCGTGCACGGAGTCGTGCTTGAGCATGTATGCGAGGTAATCCGGCTCCAGCAGATCGTTGATCGCCACCACCTCGATTTCGGGAAAATCCTTGACCGCAGCACGAAACACCATGCGACCAATGCGGCCGAAGCCGTTGATACCTACTTTGATAGCCATACTACGTTACCTCTCCTCATTAAGCTGTTTAAACAATTCAGGGGATAGGGCGTCCTAGCTCCGACAGCAGAAGCTCAGCCAAGATTCCGGGGAATTGTTTAAGCAGCCTGCGAAACAAAAAGGGGGCCGAAAAACAAGCCCCCTTTTTCATTACTACGACTTACAGCACAGACTTGACGGTCTTGACCACGTTTTCAACCGTGAAGCCGAAGTGCTTCATCAGCGCGCCGCCGGGAGCGGACTCGCCGAAGGTGTCGATACCGACCACCGCGCCTTCCAGGCCGACATACTTGCGCCAGAAGTCCGGGTGAGCGGCTTCGACCGCCACACGCTTCACGCCCGGGGTCAGCACGCTGTCCTTGTAGGCCTGGTCCTGTGCGTCGAACACGTTGGTGGACGGCATGGAAACCACGCGCACCTTGGTACCGGCGGCGTTCAGCTCGGCAGCAGCCTTGATCGCCAGGTCCAGCTCGGAACCGTTGGCGATGATGATCACATCGGCCTTGCCATCCACGTCGGAAAACACGTAACCGCCCTTGCGGATCAGGTCGAGCTGCGCCGCATCGTGCTTGATGCCGGGCAGGTTTTGACGCGACAGCACCAGGCTGGTCGGGCCATCCTTCTTCTCGACAGCAGCCACCCAGGCTACAGCGGTTTCGGTTGCGTCGGC
>CAMLLA010000449.1 GCA_946480525.1 uncultured Asticcacaulis sp.
GCGGCGTTGTTCGTCTGGAAGTTCGTGCCGGAAACCAAGGGCAAGACGCTGGAAGCCATTGAAGGCCTCTGGAAGAAGTCGTAAGATTTCCCATATACTGAAAGTACGCGTAAACAGCGGGGGCTCCTCGACGGGCCCCCGCTGCTGTTTCAACGATAACAAAATGCCAGCGGGAAACGAACATGCTGCGTCTCACGGCGGGAGACACGATACTCGACATCAACCCGGCCATAGCCGGGGCGATGTGGCGTCTGACACACAAGGGCAGGGATGCCCTGCGGCCGACTGCGGACGGTATGACCGACGCATTGATGACCGCCAATTTTCCACTCGTGCCCTGGTGCAACCGGCTCAGGGACGGCGCCTTCGTCGCCGAAGGCCGTAAGGTGCAGCTGCCGCGCAATTTCGGCGACAGTCCTCATCCGCTGCACGGCCATGGCTGGCAAACCGCCTGGACGGTCGTTGAGGTTTCTCCGACGCGGGCGGTGCTGTGTTATCGCCATCAGCCGGATGCCTGGCCTTGGGATTATGAAGCGACCGTCGTCTATGAGCTGCGCCCGGGCGGCGTACGCTGCTTCGTGACGGTAAAGAACCTGGCGCGCGGCACCATGCCGGCGGGGCTGGGCTTCCATCCCTATTTCAACCGTACGCCTCAGACGCGTCTCAAGGCGTCGGTGGACGGGGTGTGGCTGGTCGACGACCAGACCCTGCCGCGCAACTGGCACGCCGGTGTGGTCAAGAAGGACTGGACGCGCGGCGATGTCGTGACGCACGATATCACCATCGACAACTGCTATACGGGCTTCAAGGGCAAGGCCGAAATCTTCGAAGGCGACAGGCTGACCCATACCTTGCGCGCCTCGCCGAATTGCCACTGGCTGCATATCTTTGCGCCGACGCACGATCCGGAGATTTTTTGCGCCGAGCCGGTCAATCACATGCCCGATCCGTTCAACAAACCGAACTCGGGCCTCCACTGTCTGAAAAGCGGCCAGACGGATATGGTGTGGATGGACCTGGCGCTGCATGACTAATGGGGCGTGGGGTCCGTGACCCCACAAACCTTTTCTATTCCAGCAAGAAGGCCTCGCCCCCGAAAAGGCGAGGCCTTCTTGTTGGATCAGCGAAGACTTGGGTCACAGGCCCTAAACCCGTCAGTTCACCCAGCCACCGTCGATCACATGCACCTGGCCCGTCGTAAAGCTCGACTCGTCCGAGCCGAGATAGACCGCCAGAGCCGCCAGTTCGTCGACCTTGCCGAAACGGCCCATGGCCTGGCGCGCCGTGAACTCGGCATAGGCCTTGTCGAAATCGCCGGTGTCGCGCAGGCGCTGGAGCAGCGATGGCGTCTCGACGGTGCCCGGGCAGATGGCGTTGCAGCGGATGCCTTGCGTAACGAAGTCGGCCGCGACTGCCTTGGTCAGGCCGATGACGGCCGCCTTGGTGGCGCCGTAGGCAAAGCGGTTGGGGATGCCTTTGACCGACGAAGCGATCGACGACATGTTGATGATCGACCCGCCGCCATTTGCCAGCATCGACGGCAGGAAGGCGCGGATCAGGCGGTACATGGCCGTGACGTTGAGATTGACCGAGAACTGCCAGGCGTCTTCGTCGCAGTCCAGGATGGTGCCGGCGTGGACCGTACCTGCGCAGTTATAGAGCACGTTCACGTTCGGGAACTTGGCGGCCAGCGTCTTGACGGCCTCAGCATCGGTGATGTCGGCGACATGGCTGATGCCGCCGAAGTCCTTCAGCGTCTCGCCATTGATGTCGACCGCGATGACGGTCGCGCCTTCCGCCAAGTAGGCGTCCGCCGTGGCGCGGCCTATTCCTTGCCCCGCTGCGGTAATCAGCGCGGTTTTTCCAGCTAGTCTTCCCATTTTATTCAGGCTCTCTTCAAGGGGAGGCAGGCGGGACCCACGGGGTCGAACGCCTTATAGGTCAAAATGAATTCCTGATGGCCCATGGCTTCGGACTTGCTCGGCTCGCCGGCGGACACGCGCAGGATCAGGTCGGTGATCTCGGCGCCGACTTCGTCGAGCGTCGCGCGGCCTTCCATGATCCGGCCGGCATCGACGTCCATGTCGCCTTCCAGACGGCGATAGGTCTCCGGATTGGCGCAGACCTTTATAACCGGCGAAATGGCCGAACCGACGACCGAGCCGCGGCCGGTCGTGAAAAGGGTGAGGTGACAGCCGCAGGCGATCATCTCGACGATCTCGGCATTGTCGGAGATGTTGGGGAAACCGAAGCGCGGCTCGCCATCGGGAACGACGTCAAGCAGGTAGAGGCCGCCCGTCGGCGGTACGTCGCCGGGCTTCAGTATGCCGCAGATCGGCGCCGAGCCGGACTTGGAATAGGCGCCCATCGACTTTTCCTCGAGGGTCGTCAGGCCGCCATCGGAATTGCCTGGGGCGAACGAACCGAAGCCCATGATCGAGTAATAGGTCTCGGCCTTCTGGACGCAGGCTTCGAGCTCCACGCCCAGTTCCGGCGTGATGGCGCGGCTGGCCATGATCTTCTCGCAGCCGATCAGTTCGCCGGTTTCTTCAAAGACGCAGGCCGAACCGATGGCGCCCAGGGTATCGAAGGCGCGGCCGACCGCCGGATTGGCGGTGATGCCCGACGTGCCGTCCGATCCGCCGCAGATGGTGCCGATAACCAGCTCGGACGTCCGCATTTCGACCTTAGGCGTGGTGTCCGCGATGGCGCGGATGCGCGATACAGCGTCGACGCCTTTTTGGATGGTCGACGCCGTGCCGCCCTCCTGCTGAATGACGAAGACCTCGACCGGGCGGCCGGAGGCTTCGACGGCCTTGCGCAGGGCTTCGCGGTTGAAGCTCTCACAGCCGAGCGAGACCAGAACGACGCCACCGACGTTCGGATGGGTGCACAGGGCCTGCATCATGGTCAGCGCATACTGATTGGGGTAGCAGCCCGGAAAGCCGATCAGGTGGACATCGTCACGGCCTGATTTATCCACGATGCGGCGCGCGACGTGGTGCGCGCATTCGACCAGGTAGGCGACGGCAACGATGTTGCGGATGCCTTTGCGACCATCGGCGCGTTGCCAGGCCGGGAAGCTAAAGGTCGCCGGATCGA
>CAMLLA010000450.1 GCA_946480525.1 uncultured Asticcacaulis sp.
AGCGTGAAACTATCGGGTACGTCGGCAATGGTCAGGGTTTCCGGTGTGAGCTGATAGTCGGCCTGGTCAAGCACCCTGCCATCGATCGCGACACTGATCAGCGTCAGGCGCTCACCCATCAGGACAAGGGGACCCGGTGCCTGACGTTCCAGGGTCAGTCGTGCGCGAACCCGCGTGGTTTCCGGCGCCAGGGCGAAGTCCAGCTCAACCTCGGGGATGCGGAATTCCGGCGCCTTATAGTCGCTGAGACGGATAGGCTGGGGCGTGTCGGTGCGCATGGTCGGGCGTCCTGCAAACTTGGTGAAGCTGAGTCGATGTGGGGACTCATTTCAAAGATTGCAGCGCCCGGCAATTGTTTTGCTGTGGGATAAAGTAAGAAACCGGCCGCTGCGTCGAGCAGGGCGGGCGATTTCTTTTAGGCCGTCGTCTGTTTCGGTGTCGTCAGCGCGTCACCGTCGATGATCTTGCGCAGCTGTTCGGCGCGCTTGGCGAGGGTAATGACCTCGTCGTCGACATCGGTATTGTGGCGCACATAGTCGCGCAGTTCCTTGGCGATCTTGTATAGCGCCGGCGCCGCGGCGATCAGTCGGGACTGCATTTCGATCAGGTCGGGATCGCGCTCGTATTCGGCGCCCGGCACGCGCCAGCCACCCCAGTCGTTCACATCTGTGACGACAACCGGATAGGTGCCGGGGAAGGGATGGTGACGGCTTTCTTCCGGGCTCTGCCATTTGTTGCGCGCGCGCATCAGGCGCCAGTGGCCCAGGCCCGTCTCCTTGTCCGGGGCTTCGCCGCCGCGGCTGTCGGCGCTCAATTCTTCCGCCGAGAAATCACGGCCCAGTCCGCAGTCATAGGTGACGCGGACGGGTTCGTCGAACCCCTTGACCCAGACGGGATTGACCTTGTCGATGACGGCCCAGGTGCCGACCGGTTCGACATAGACCCGCTGGTGGCGGTGGAAGGAGGCTTTTGCCATGGAAGTCCCTGGTTTCGTTCAGGCCGATCACCAGTCTTACGGCAAAAAACTTTAGAAATGGCAAAGGATCGGTATTCGGATATTTTGTTGCTTGTGCAACATGGTCCGTAATGTGAAAAAAATTCAGGAAAATTTTTCATAATACAACAACTTGTTTTTACTGGACTGTTATCGCTACCTGTTCGCTGTGGCACCTCTCGGGTGTCGGATGAACTGCTTTGCAGTGCACAAATTTCCCGCTAATCTAGGCGGAATGTCGTGATTTCGACGTGCGTACTGTGCGGATACCCGAGCGACGAGACCGTTGGACAGGGACCGATATGCGAATGCGACACGCTGTGCGCGCGTGTGTTTGTGTGGGAGGCGGAGGCCATGGATGACACTTCTATTGATCCCGTAAGGCATCATATCGCCCTTCTCGACGGGCTGCTGCATGAGGCGGTGCGCGATTTCGGCCGGGGCCATGTCCTTGACCTGATAGACGGTCTGATCGCCGGCCAGTGCGACCTTGGCTCTTTGAGCGAGTCCGAGGCGGCGCATGCGGCCCGCATCATGACCTGCCTGTCGACCCTGCAGGTTATCTCCGAGGACGTCGACCAGCTCAAGCTGGTCGATAAGTTCACCGCATCTGACGGTTCGCGGGTGGCGACCACCCTGACCAATGCTGTTGCCTCGGCAAGGGGCGAAGGCATGACGCAGGGAGAGGTCGAACACATTCTGGGCGGCATTCTGGCGTCGCCGGTTTTCACCGCCCACCCGACCGAAATGCGCCGCGCCAGCGTCACCATGCGCGAAACGGAGATTACCCAGCTGCTGCAGGCCTATGAGAAGGCCGGTAACGCCGATCGAAAGACGATCGAGGACGACCTTTACCGCGCCATCGCGTTGTTGTGGAACACGCGTTTGAACCGGCCGGAGCGGATCACGGTCAAGGACGAGATCAACAACCTCTTGGGCCATGTCGAACGCTCAATCCTGCCGGCCCTGGTGGCGCTCTACGGCGAATGGGGCCGTAACCTTGAAATCGAACGCGCCTTGCCGACCGTGCTGAAGCTGGGAACCTGGATAGGTGGCGACCGCGACGGCCATCCGCACGTCGATGAGGTTACGCTCAACTACGCCATCAAACAGCAGGCGCGCCTGGCTTTCCGTTTCTACTTCGGCCAGCTGGAGCAGCTCGATACGGAACTGACCCTGTCGGATGAACTGACCAAGGTGTCCGAATCCCTGCTGGAGATGTCGCGCAAATCGATGGACGGCAATATCCATCGCGTCGATGAGCCGTACCGCCGCGCCATTGCCTGGATCAAGGACCGCCTGGCGCGGACGCGCAACCTGATCCTGGATGAGGACGACCGCCGCGGCAATGTGGCGGCCCCGCCCTACGAAACCTGCGAGGCCTTTATCCGGGACCTGAAGGTCATCTGCGACTCGATCGCCGAACACGGCGGCAAGCGCATGGTCGGCAAGACGCTGAAAAGCCTGATCCGCATCGCCCGTTCCTGCGGATTCCATCTGCTGACCATCGACCTGCGTCAGAATTCGGATGTCCATGAACGCGTCGTCGCCGAACTGTTCACCCAGTCGTCGGAACTGGTCGACTATCTGGGCATGTCGGAAAGCGAGCGCTGTTCGCTGCTGCTGGCGGAGCTGACCAATGACCGTGTGCTGCGCTGGCCCTATGCCCGGTATTCCGACGAGACGCGGCGCGAACTGAAGATCATCGACGCAGCCGCCGCTCTGATCAGGACCTTCGGTCCGGAGGCATTCGGCGCCTATATCATTTCCAAGGCGGCGTCCGTGTCCGATATCCTCGAGCCGCTGGTGCTGCTGAAGCAGGCGGGATTGGTGCGCGGCGGCCCGCAGCCGCACACCATGATCAAGATTTCGCCGCTGTTCGAAACCATCGGCGACCTGGAAGCCGCGCCCGACATCATGAAGAAGTGGCTCGGCAACTATGCCGTCCGCTCGCTGATGGGGCGGCCCCTGATCCAGGAGGTCATGCTCGGCTATTCCGACTCGAACAAGGACGGCGGCTACACCGCGTCGCGCTGGTCGCTGCACAAGGGATCGAAGGCCGTCAAGAAGGTCTGCGATGACTCAAAGGT
>CAMLLA010000451.1 GCA_946480525.1 uncultured Asticcacaulis sp.
GGTCGTTGTGTCGATACGGCTGCCGGCAATGCGGCGTGCAACGCGGACATCGTCGAGATGAAGCGGCGTCTTGCCGTAGGCATTGCTCAGGCGCAGACGCAGGTTGTCGCCGCCTTCGGAAATGCGGACGATCTGGCGCAGGGTCAGGTTGCTGGCCACGGCGTCGGTGCCGGCGGGTTCCGGCGCGGCATACCAGGCGGGCGTCCAGTCGTGAGATTTGATCTCCGCCAGTGCCGAGGCAGGCACAGTGACAGCAAGAACCAGCCCGAACGACAGGGCACGCAGGCGCGACAGCTTCATCATCTTTCCTCCACCTCTTTGCCAAGGCTTAGACGACGGTGTCACACGGCGCAAGCCGCCGCCTGTGGCTGTAATTTTAACTTTATTCAGCCGGAATTTCCTGCGAGGGTCGGGCCTCACAAGCGATGTGCGAAAACATTGCACTGGAACACACCTGGAGCGCGACCTGATGTCCAAAGACACCCCGGTAAAGTCTGTCCTGATTTCCGCCTTTGCCGTTCTCGCCCTGACGACCACGGCATTGACGCCCGTGTCGACCCTGGCGGAAACGGTGGCCGCCGTAAAGGCGGTCGCGCCGGACCCGACCAAGCCGGTATCCTTTGCCCAGGATTTTTCCGATCTGAAGCCCGATCCCGCCGTGCGCTTCGGCAGGCTTCCGAACGGCATGACCTACGCCATCATGCGCAATGCGACTCCGCCGGGCACCGCTTCGATCCGCCTGCGCTTCGAAGCCGGCTCGCTCATGGAAAGCGACAAGCAGCTGGGCCTGGCGCACTTCCTTGAACATATGGCGTTCAATGGCTCCAAGAACGTCCCCGAAGGCGAAATGATCAAGATCCTGGAGCGTCATGGCCTGAAGTTCGGCCCGGACACCAATGCTCATACCAGCTTCGGTGAGACGGTTTATGAACTGGACCTGCCGACGACCGGTGACGAGATCGTCGATACCGGCCTGATGCTGATGCGCGAAACGGCTGGCAACCTGTTGCTCGACCAGGCGGCCATCGACCGCGAACGCGGGGTCATTCTCGGCGAGGAACGCGCCCGCGCCACGCCCCCCTTACGCGACTACGTCAAATGGTCGGAAACCGCCTATGCCGGCCAGCTCTATCCGAAGCGCCTGCCGATCGGCAGCACGGACATCATCAAGAACGCAACACGCGCCGACTTCGTCGACTATTACAATGCCTATTACCGGCCGGAACTGGCGACGCTGGTCGTCGTCGGTGATATCGACGTCGACGCCCTGGAGGCGAAAATCAAGGCCAGGTTCACCGATTGGAAGGCGCAAGGCGCACAGCCCTTGCGCCAGACCAACTTCGGGGCCTACAAACCCAAGCCGCAGGCCAGCGGCGTCTATACCGAAACCGGCCTGCCCGACGGCATTTCTGTGACATGGTCGAAGGCGCCCGACGAGACCTATCAGACCAAGGCCAGCAGCACTGACGACTTTATCGATTCCCTGCGTCTGGCCCTGCTCAACGACCGGCTGGAACGTCAGGCCAAGCTGCCTGAAACGGCATTCGCCGCCGCCGCCGTCTACCAGGCCGGCGCCGAACGGACGGCCGAAAGCGTCCAGTTGAACGTTACGCCCAAACCCGGCGCAGGTAAGGCCGCCCTTACCCAGGCCTACACCACCTTGCGCCAGTTCGCGCTTTACGGCGCAGACCAGTCCGAACTCGATCGCCTGCTGGCCGACTATGAGGCCATGTTCAAACAGGCGATGCAGGGTGAAAAGACACGCAACAATCGCGGCCTGGCCGAAGGCATCATCGAAGCGGTCGCAGAGCGCGAGGTCTTCACCTCCCCCAGCCAGGACTACGCCTTCTTCCAGGAATTGAAACCGCGCCTGACGCTGGAAACCATAAACAAGGGCGTGTCCGCCCTGTTCGCCAGCGACGGGCCGCTTCTTTGGCACAGCGGCGAAACGACCGGCGATCTCGATGCCGCCGCCCTGACCGCGACCTATGCCGCCATCCAGGGCGCGCAACTGGCGAAAGCCGAGATCAGCGCGGCCAAGCCCTGGCCATACACCGATTTCGGCCCGGCGGTTCAGCCCTCAAAACGCGAGGAGATCAAGGATCTCGGCGCGGTGCAGCTGACCTGGCCGAACGGCGTCAAGGCCATCATAAAGACGACCCATTTCAAAGACGACGAAATCGGCGTCACTGTGCGATTTGCCGGCGGGCTGGCGGCGCTGTCCCCGTCGAAGAACCCGCCGGTTTTCGAAGCGTCGGCGCACGGTGTCCAGGAGGGCGGCCTTGGCAAGCTGACCGCCTCCGAACTCAAGGACACGCTCAGCGGCAAGATCGTCGGCATGGGCTTCGACATCGGCGAAGACGCCACCGTTCTGTCCGGCGGCACCAATCCGACCGACTATGCGACACAGATGCAGCTACTGATGGCGTTCGCCACCGATTCCGCTTATCGCGCCGATGCGTGGGAACGGTTGAAGGCCTTCGTGCCGAACTACTACACGTCGCTGAATTCCTCTCCGGAAGGTGTCTTCCAGCTCAAGGCCAATGCCGCCCTGCACTCGGGCGACCCGCGCTTCGGCACGCCGCCGCAAGCCGAGTTCCTCGACACGACCAATGACGAGGTCAAGGCGCTGATCGACACACAACTGAAAACCGCGCCTGTGGAAATCACCATTGTCGGCGACATAAGCGAGGCCGACGCCGTCGCGGAGATCAACAAGACCTTCGCGACGCTTAAATCCCGCACGGCCGCCAAGCCGCCTGCCGACGCCGGCGTCGTCAGGTTCCCGAAGACCAACCTGACCCAGGTGTTCGAGCATCAGGGCCGCGCCGACCAGAACATGGCCTTTATCGCCTGGCCGAGCACGGACTTCTTTGCCGATACGGCGCAGGCGCGCGGGCTGGAGATGCTGTCCAACGTCCTGCAACTGCGCCTGATCGACGTCATTCGTGAAAGCAAGGCGCTGACCTATAGCCCAAATGCCGGGTCCTACGCGTCGAACGCCTTTGCCGGCTATGGCTACCTGACCGCACAGGCCTCCGTGAAGCCGGAAGAGAACCAGGCCTTTATCGACGCCGTGGTC
>CAMLLA010000452.1 GCA_946480525.1 uncultured Asticcacaulis sp.
TCCCGCCGGCGCGAAGATGTAGTACCAGCCGTCACGCTTGTAGACCTTGGGCCCTTCGGTGGTGAACCATGGCTTCAGGCCCTGCGACGTCCTGACCTTCGGAAACTTGCCCGCCTCAATGACGTCGACGCCGTCATCCAGGGTCCGCGTCCCGTCAGGAGCCAGCTTCTTGATGCGTATGACGTTACTGAAGCCGGCGCGCGATCCGGCGAACGCCATGGCGAGATAGGCCTGTCCGTCGTCGTCCCAGAACGGCGCCGGATCGATGGCGCCCCGGGTGCTGTCGACCAGGACCGGCGCGGTCCACGGCCCTCTTGGGTCCGTAGCGGTGACCACATAGATGCCGAAGTCCGGATCGGGATAGTAGATCATGAACTTGCCGGCGTGATGGCGGATAGCCGGCGCCCATACCCCGCCGCCCCGGCGCGGCACGGAATGGTGCGCCTCAGGCACATTCCGCTGCAAGGCATGGCCGATCAGGGTCCAGTTCACCAGGTCCTTCGAATGCAGGATGGGCAAACCCGGCACGTTGGTAAAGCTCGACGCCGTCAGATAGTAGTCGTCGCCAACCCGCACGGCGTCCGGATCCGAATAGTCGCCCTGCAGGACCGGATTGATGTAGGTGCCGTCGCCCTGGTCGGGCGTCCATATCCCGGCCGGCGTTGTCGGTAGTGGTTGCACGCGCGGCGGCTCGGCCGAAAGGCATGGCGTGGCCGACAGGATGAGACCGGCGAGACACAAGAGCTTTCTGAACATCCTGACCTCAGGCTTGCGTGAAACGGATGGCCTGCCCACCGGCGGCATTGAGCTGCAGCTTCAGCCTGGAGGCGGGCGTGACGGCTTCCGTTTGAACGACCACCGGCGTCTTGTTCGCCGGACGGGACAGACTGCCATCCATATACCGGGTGGCAGTCCAGTTGCCCTGTCCCAGGAAGGACAGGTCAAGCTCGACACGCCGCTCCATCTCGTTGGTGATCGCGCCCAGATACCAGGCGTCGCCCTTGCGGCGGGCGATAATTACATATTCACCCAGTTCGCCCGCGATGGCGCGCGTTTCATCCCAGGTCGTCGGCACCGCGTCGAACCAGGACAGTTCCGGCCACGGCTTGTCCGCGTATTTCTCCGGCTTGTCGTACCAGTAGAGCATGGACAGAGGACTGTAGCAGGTGACGGCCAGGGCCAGCTGGTGCGCATTGGTCGTCTGGTTGCGTTCCTGGGCGTAGCAGATCGTGTAATCGATCGGACCGACGATCGAGCGGGTGAAGGCCAGGTTGACGTTGTGACGGGCCGGAGGGAACTGCTCGTTGCCCTTGACGCCCTCAAGCGTAAGATAGTTCGGCAGGGTCGTCTCAAGGCCGGCCGGCCTGAGATTGTCGTGCAGATTGACGACCATGCCGTGTTCGCCGAACGCCTTGACCACCTTGTAGATAAAGTCGACATCGCTCTGCCGCCCTTCCCACATGAAGCCGAGCTTGACGCCGGCGACGCCCCATTTCTGATAAAGCCGGCACATGTCTTCGAGAGCGCGCGTCACGGCGACGCGGTCGATATAGAGCACAACGCCGATGCCCTTTGTCTTTGCGTAGTCGATGACCTTTTGCAGGTCCAGCGCGGCGATCGGATAGGTCGGTTCCGACGCATCCGTGCCGTCGCCGTACCAATGGGCATCGAAGAGGACATACCTGATGTTGTGCGCCTGCGCGAAATCCACCGCGCGCAACGAAGCCTCGGTCGAATAAGGCTTCATGATGCGGAACATGTGGCCTGCGCGAATCCAGGAGACGTCGCCCAGCTGGTTCGGCGTCGCCAGGGTCGGCACGACGTGATGACGCTCGATCAGGCCCCGGGCGCTGTCGGCGACCATGACGACGCGCCACGGCGTCTTCTGGCCGACATCGACGTCGAATTCCGGTTGCGGCGGCGTGTCCCCCGGTCCACCCCACCCTGTCGCCCGGCCGGGATAGGTCATGAGGTAGGTCGAAATCGCCGGCGCGGGCAAGGACGCCGCCATGCAGCGCGGATAATGCAGGCGGTCGGATTCGGCCACGATGGCGTAAAGCCCGTTGCCGACATCGACGGTCAGCGGCAGGTCCGCCAGACGGCCTCCGTCGGACGACCCGGTAAGATCGGGATGTTCGAGCGGCGCGATCCTGTCCTGCGCCGACTGGTGGATGTCGCCTTCGTCCCGGCTGGCATAGACGCGCGCCGACGTCGGGAACTGGAAGAGGGTTCTTTCTCCGCCCAGACGCAGGGTATTGCCACTGGGAACCGCATCGATCCGATAACGCAGCGCCGCAGCGCCATTCATCGCCCGGACGATAATCGCGAACGTTACCCCAGCGGTCCGGTCAAGCAGCGACAGGGTCAGCTCGTTCGCCGACCGGTCATAACGAGCGGATTGACCATTCAGTGGCGCCCACGCGCCCGTGATCTTCGCCGTCGAAGCACCTTCGACCGCAAGCGTGTCGAAACCGAGGAGACGGCCCTTCCCGCCGGCCAGCCACAGGCCCAGGCCTGAAGGAAGAAGAAGCGGCTTGCCATCATAATCGATCCGCCACGACGGCGTTTGCGCCGAAACGGAAACCGTGGCCTTAAGCCGGCCATCGGGCGATGCAACGGAGTGGTGTGAGGCCTTGCGCGCCTTCGCGGCCACGGCAGGCGCGGCCGTAGCGGCCGCGGCGCCCAGGGCGGTCAATGCCACCATTTCGCGACGAGTCGGAATCATATCTACCCTTTCCGAGGCTTCCTGCGACCTTTTCGAGTGAGATTGTCAAAACCGTGATCGCGCCTCAGCGGAAGCGCCGATGCGCCTGACATCCCAAAATTCTGTTGTCCGTCCCAGACTACACGACCTGATATCGATATCAAGATAAATTCGTATACCCTGCCCATGTCACGCCTTTAGGATATCGATCCTTATAACAGAGGCAGGCGATGCATGAAAAAAACGGATCGAACCCTATACATCGCCGCATTCGTCTGATATCGATATCAGATCAAATCATAAGAGTTGGCAGCAAAGCTCCATCGCGCAGGCAGGTCATGACGTCTTTCCCCGGTACGGTTTT
>CAMLLA010000453.1 GCA_946480525.1 uncultured Asticcacaulis sp.
ACCCTTGTCGGGCGAAGGCGGAGAGCGCCGGCTGAACGTGCTGATCTCGCGCGCCAAGCTGCGTTGTGAGGTTTTCTGCAATTTCCGCGGCGCCGATATCGACCTGGAACGCACCAAGGCACGCGGCGTGGCGGCGCTCAAGATGTTCCTGAGCTTTGCCGAAACCGGGCGCTTCGATACGCACGACAGCGATGGCATCCACGACAGCGCGTTTGAACAGCAGGTCGCCGAACGCCTGAGCGCACTCGGCCATAAGGTCGAAAGCCAGATCGGCGCCTCGGGCTTCCGCATCGACCTGGCCGTTGCGGACCCGGATCATCCCGGCCGTTTCCTGATCGGCATTGAATGCGATGGCGCCCAGTATCATTCGTCCCGCTCGGCCCGCGATCGCGACCGCCTGCGCCAGCAGGTCCTGGAAAGCCACGGCTGGATCATTCACCGCATCTGGAGCGCCGACTGGTATCTGCGCCCCAAGGAAGAACTGAAAAAGCTGAGCGACGCTATTGCCGCAGCAAAAACCGAATGGCAAATGCGCGATCAGGAAAAGCAGGATACCGAGGTCGCCGAAGCCGTTTCGCCGCCTGTCGAGGCCGCACCCGCCGCACCGGCGCCCACAGCTGAGAAACCGCTGCTCTATATCGAGGCCGACTTCCAGGTGAACAGCCGCACCGATCCGCAAAGCCTGACGGTGCGCGAACTGGCCGATGTCGTGACCTCCATTGCCGCCATCGAAGGGCCGGTGCACGAAGACGAAATCATCGCGCGCGTGCGCTATCTGTGGGACTTGCCGCGCACTGGGCCGCGACTAAAGGCCGCCGTGTCTGCCGCCTTGCGCTTTGCCGTCAGCGAAGGGGCGGTCACGGACACCGACGGCTTCTACAGGGTGCCTGACCAGGCCGTGCGTATCCGCGACCGCTCTCATGTGACCTCAACCTCCTTGCGTAAGCCCGACATGCTTCCACCGGCCGAGATCGAAGCGGCGTTGATCAAGGTCGTCGACGACAATTATGGCGCAACACGCGGTGATCTGGCGCCCGCAGCCGCACGTCTGCTGGGCTTTGCCACAACGGGAGCGGCCTTGAAGGCTCGTATCGATGACAGCGCGGCGCGACTGGAGGCCGATGGGCGGCTGGTCGAGAAGAATGGATTGCTGGTTTTACCCTGACTTTGCGGGCAGGCCAAAGGTCGGCATGAGGTTCTTACACGCGGCGGAATAAGATCCCGGCATAGGAGATATGCCATGGCCGAAACTGACGTCCCAAATCGCCGCGACACGGAACGCGACTCAAGTGAGCAGCCGGAACGCAACCGTCCTCACTCCATCACACAGGCGGGTAAAGACCTGAACAAGACGCTCACCTACGAACAACGTATGGCCGAAGTCGAAACGACAGCCGGAAACACGGGTTCGGATAGCCGGGATTACGCACCCAATAAGCCGGTCGAGGACCGCGGCGGCTATGGCATGCAGGACAGCGATCGCCGTCCGGCCGACCGGGACAATGCCGAGGGTAACGCCCAGCTTGGCGCATCTCCCCTGCACGACAGCCGCTATAGCCGCGACGAAGAGCGTGCGCGTGGCAGCGTCAGCGCACAGCCCGGGCGAACGGACGCCAATGTCCGGGACGAGCGTCCGGAACGCCCAGGTCACGACACGCCGGAAGGCAAGGCGCACAATGGCAAGGGGAATGACGAGCGCGGCGGTTATGGCGTCGGTACCGTCAATCCGGAAAAGCCTGCGACAACGAAGGGCCAGCAGGGATGACGACGCTTATAGCCGTTATTGCGACCATCCGGCGCCAGTTTCTGGCGCTGGTCGGCCGACGCGATCACAATACCGACCGCGTCTTGTGATCATTGCCGTATTCGTGGAGAAACAGGGCGATGTCCGTCTTTAGCCGATGCGCATCCTGCGGGTCTGTCTTGATCGCGGCGTCAAAGATCACCTTCTGGATGTCACGCGGCAGGCGATCCCATGTCGCCAGCACGCCCGCGCCCAAATGGGAAAGCAGGTCGCGTTCGGCGGCTTCGAGATCATCGCTGAGCGCCTGCGGCGTCCAACCAGTCGCGGGTTCGGCAATATCGGTCATGGCATCGTCCTCCTGTCAGGAGTTCACCAGCCGCCCGCTAAAAAAACCATACGCTTTTTTGTATCCTGTCAGGGCTCAATTACGCCGCGCGATAAGACCCAGTGTGAAGCCAATCGCCACGGCGACCGCCAGCGACGTCACCGGATTCTGACGAACCGTGGCAACCAGATCGCGCGACAGCTCCTTGGTCGCATCCTGCGCGGCAGTGACGCCCTCTTCCACCTCAGCGCGGATATTGTCCAGAGCGCCACGAAGCTCTTCGGTGCTGTTGATCATAGGTGTCTCCTGCGTTTCGCCCACTATGCGGCAGGAAGCGGCAAAAGCAAGCGGGCTTTACGCAGCACTTACCTCCTCACCCGGTCTATGGGCGGATTTCTTACGCGGGAAACGGTAGACATCCCGACAAGGGGCGTTCAACGTCAAGGAGCCCGGCAATGGCCGAGATCGAATCCCGTAAATATTCGGATGAACACCGCAACAAGGCACGCGTCGACGCTGGCAAATTCAACCAACCGACCCAATTCCACCCTGACAGGGCTGGCGTTCAAAAGAGCGATACCGGGGCAAAACGCAAATAAAATGCCGGCGGGCTGCCTGTGCCCGCCGGCATTGCCATTATTACCGCAACAATCAGGTTTCCTGGGCGACGCCGGTTTCTATCTTTCCGGTCAACTGGTTGTCTTCGCTGTCCCGTGCGATATCGCCGATCGACAGGATTCCCACCATCCGCTTGTCGCGGTCCAGAACGACCAGCCGGCGAATCTGGCGCGTGCGCATGACGTCGCCGGCTTCGCTGACGTCGTTGTCTTCAAAACAATAGACGACATTTTCCGTCATGACCTGGCGGACGGGCGTATCCGTCCCAAGACCTTCGGCCACCGCGCGGATGACGTCGTCCTCCTTGCCGACGTCGGCGGCGGTCCGG
>CAMLLA010000454.1 GCA_946480525.1 uncultured Asticcacaulis sp.
ATGGAACCCAAGCTGATGCCGGGCGACCGCATCCTGGTCAACCACGCCGATACGAACCCGTCGCCGCCTGGGATCTTCGCGCTTTGGGACGGCTATGGCCTGGTGGTGAAGAAGGTCCAGCGCGTCCACGGCACGGATCGTTTGTTATTGATCTCGGAGAACACGACCTATCCGCCGTACGAAGTGCTGATGGACGAGATCACCATCGTCGGCCGCGTCCGTTGGTGCGGCCGCCGGATGTAACACCGTGAGGTGTTTTGGGTTCACCTCTCCTCTCTTGAGGGGAGAGGACGAGAGCCGAGCTTAAGCGACACGATCGGGTGAGGGGTGGCTACAGGACTACGCCCGCAGATTGCACGGGCGCGCACAGACTATTAGCGCAGACGGATAGCGTAGCGGAACGCTTCTCAAGCGAATAGGCGTTACATTCAGGAAGAAGGCATTACGGTGGACCGTGACGCCGCCGCAGGGGAAAGGGATGGCAAAGACGTTTCAGGTTTACGTGATTGGCGGTGGCGCCGCCGAGAATGACGAGCAGGTCACCTTTGAACTGGGTGAGGCCGGTGACCATTGCCGCCTGACCTGTTCCTATCGGGGCAAAGTCCTTGAAAGTGAAGGCGCCGACTATTTTGAGGCCCTATGCCTGATCCGCGAGCAATTGGCGCAGGATCGCCTTATTCCCTTCTGTTACGGCGCCAGCATGAACGTTTATCCGCTGGGGAGCGTCAGAAGCGAGTACAAGGGGCTGGTCGCGTACAAGCTGAAGGAGGGGCGTCAGGTTACGGTGGAAGACGCGGTTGATATATTCGCCGAAGGCCCGGACGTCATACCCGCCCCGGTGGATATACAAAAGAACTATGTAAACAACTGGCACGCCTCCGTTAAAGTACCGCGTGGTATACTGATGACCCTCCGGGATTGGGTCTTCGGACGCCGACATCTGAGGACATAGCGTCCCCCGCAAGGCCTGCCTCGCTGACGTAAAGGCCAACCGCAGATTTACAGGATTAACGCAGATTGTCCGCGCAGACAGACGCGCAGCGCGAACCGCCCCCTCCCCCATCGCGCGCTTACTTACCCGCATCAATGCCGTGCAACGGTCTTATGAACCGAAGGCTATCCTCGACTGCCGCCACGCAAGTCCAAAGGAAACGACATGCCAGACAACACCTTCCAGAACCAAGGCCAGGACCAGCTCCAGGGCCGACAGGGCGACCTCGGCAATGATGCCGTCGGCTACGACGGCACGGTGCGCAACCCGGACGGCTCCTCAACAGGCGAAGACCTCGACGGAGATGCAGAACTGACTCCGAACCAGCAGGCCGAGGACGACCCTGAGGCCAACCGCGAGGAACAGTCGGCAACCTGATACTTTGCCACTTGAATCGAAGAAAAGGCGCGGTCCGCCCGCGCCTTTTTCGTTGCCTGCGTTCCCGTTCCCAGAAAGCCTCGCTAAAATCCGGCTGAAATTTTACGCGCGGCCCGCACGCGTAATAGCCCCCCGAAAACTGCGAGGATACAATGGCAACACCCCTTATTGGAGTGGCACGATCCGCGTGTCACTGGTTCGCTTTCCGTCGACATGTTCTCGGAGCTGGTCTCCGGCCGGAAGATCGCCTTCCACCAGATCTACAAACCCCCTGGCGAGCACGTCCGGCTACAACTCGTCGCCAACGAGGTCGTGGAATGCAAGGCCACGCAGTTGAGCCGCTTCGTTACTTATAGCGATGTCACGTCATCTCAATCCCGTCAGGCGCATTGCGAGCGCAGATCCACAGCGATCTGATCAAGCGCCTTGCCAAACGCCTGATCGACGAGTTTCTGGATTTCGCCACGACCATTGGCCCAATTCATATTGACCTGCGTGCCGCGATAAGTCTTGTAAGCCACCTGGCCGTCCGGACCGATAGTACCGACAGCCATCACTACATTTGCGGTCAGGACACTCGCCGCAGCGTTTGCCCAGACCAGCCGCAAGTCGAAGCTGACCGTGCCTGCCGACTTCGCCGTCGCCCCTGCCGCGTCTTTAGGTGTGCTTTCGAATCGCGCAGCCACGCCGCGTCTGGGCAACCCGTTGACCACCGAACGCATCCAGGCCTGGACATCCGCCGGTGAACGGACGGCGCGGCCGTTGACATTGCCGGCTGTCACCGGGTCGCGCCGGCCGTCGGTCATGGCGGAAACCGTCACGGCACAGGTCGCCGCGATCGGCTCGGACAGGCCGTCAGTATGGTCGACCCATTCCGCATCCAGCACCACAGGCGACCCGGCCTGCGCCGGAGCGGCGCAAAGACCGCTGCCCAGAAGACACACGGCGACGAAGGCCAAGGCCCTGTTTTGCAACCCGGCGGCGGAGATCATTGTGCCTGCGGAAGGGTATCGACCTGGATGTAGCTTCCGTCCCACAGCAGGGTGTGGCTGCCGTCCTGCTCGAGCGGGCGCCCCTGGAAGCCGCCGACGGTCACATACTTGGTCTTCATCGCCTTCATGGTCTTCTGGTCTTCGGGGGTGAGCGCCAGGGTGCGTGGTATCAGCTTTTCGGCGTTGGCAAAGGCCAGCGTCACGGCTTGACGCGCCAGCCTGGCATCATCCGCCGCCCAGCGCTGGGCGTTGACATTGATGTCCTTGCCGGCGTCAGGCAGCGTAATGATGCTGGTAACCTTCTGCGCATAGGCCAGGGCGTTGGGCTTCAGACGCGCTTCAGCCTTGGTGCTGCCGGACGGCTGCGCCTTGTTGGCGAAGCTCATCGACACCACCACGCGCATCGCTGAAAAATCTGGGCTGACGTCGTAGCTGTAGTCAAAGAAGGCGATCTGCGCGGCGCCTTCGGCATCCAGCACGCCGCTCTTGGCATTGACGGTAGCGTCCTTGGAAAACTTGACGGCATCCGTATTCAGCCAGTCAACGCTCGCGATCGCGGTCTTTGTCGCCGATATGGCCAGGGCATCAGCGTCAAAACCGGTGAGCGCGTCGCGCAAGGGCGAGATCGCGGCGGTGCGCG
>CAMLLA010000455.1 GCA_946480525.1 uncultured Asticcacaulis sp.
GCTGGGCGATCCCGATCTGTCGCCTCTGGCCGAAGAAGAACTGAGCGAACTGAAAGCGTCGCTGCCGGACCTGGAACGCGGCGTGGCGCTTCTGCTGGCGCCGCAGGACAAGGACGTCAACGCCTCGGCCATCCTCGAAGTCCGGGCCGGTACCGGCGGCGACGAAGCCGCCATCTTCGCCGGTGACCTGTTTCGCATGTACAGCCGCTACGCTTCGGCGCAAGGCTGGCGCGTCGAGATCGACAGCGTGTCCGAAGGCGAAATGGGCGGCTACAAGGAAATCATCGCCTCGGTGACGGGCGAGGGCGTGTTCGGCAAGCTCAAGTTCGAGTCCGGGGTTCATCGCGTCCAGCGCGTGCCGGCAACGGAAACCCAAGGTCGCATTCATACCTCGGCTGCGACCGTCGCCGTCCTGCCCGAAGCCGAAGACGTCGAGATCGAAATCCGCGACCAGGACCTGCGCATCGATACCTACCGCTCGTCGGGCGCCGGCGGCCAGCACGTCAACAAGACCGACTCGGCGGTGCGCATCACCCACCTGCCGACCGGCGTCGTCGTGACCTCTTCGGAAAAGTCGCAGCACCAGAACCGCGCCATCGCCATGCGCAACCTCAAGGCCCGGCTCTATGACATGCAGCGCCAGGCGCTCGATACTGCGCGCTCGGACGCCCGCAAGTCGCAGGTCGGCTCCGGCGACCGCTCTGAGCGCATCCGCACCTATAACTATCCGCAAGGCCGGGTGACCGACCACCGTATCAACCTGACCATCTATAACCTGCCGCAGTTCGTCGAAGGCGATATGGACCAGATGATCAATGCGCTGATTGCCGAGGACCAGGCCGAACGCCTGGCCATGCTTGAGGAAGAGATGGGATGACACTGGCGGCCGCGACCATTGAAGCTTTATGGCGACACCCGATCAAGGGCTTCACGCCGGAGCCGGTCGCGGAAGCTCTGCTGTCGGAAGGCGGCTTCTTTCCGTTTGACCGGCTTTATGCGCTGGAAGTCGGCGCATCCGGCTTCGACGCTGAAAATCCGAAGACAATTTCCAAGATGAAGTTCGCCGTCCTGGCGCGGTTTGCCGCCGTTGCTCGGCTCAGGACGCGCTATGACGAGATTACGGGCACGTTTACACTATCGGATGCCGATGGATCGCGGGCCTTCGATCTCAACGCCGAGGCCGGATGCAATAGCCTGGCGCGCCATGTCGAAACCCTGCTGGCGCAGCACGAGGACTATGACCCGGTTTTACAGCCGTTAAACCTGCTTGAAGCGCCTGGGTTCGAGCATACGCAAACCCATTTCCGCTTCACCGATTCCGGCAAGGGATTTGTCTCCTTCCTCAATCTGAACTCACTACGGGATTTGGGCGGTCGGCTGGGGCTTGATCTCGATCCGTTGCGGATGCGCGCCAATATCTGGCTGGAAGGGCTGAACGCTTTTGAAGACCATGACTGGGTTGGTCGCCATATCCGTGTCGGTGACGGCGGCCCCGAGTTGGAGGTGCTGAAGCCGATCGTGCGCTGCGTCGCCACGCACGTGAACCCGGACACCGCTGAACGGGATGTCGATCTCTGTATGGCGCTATGGGAAAACTACGGCCATCGTGACTGCGGTATCTACGCCCGTGTCATTAAAGGCGGGGCCGTCCGTCAAGGCGACGTGATCAGCGTTTATTAAAGCTTGTGTGTGCGCGCCTCCGCTTTTAATAACCCCGCAGGAATTCACATATCGAGGTTGCCTCAATGCCCACGCTCGTCCTGCTGCGCCACGGCCAAAGCCAATGGAATCTGGAAAATCGCTTCACCGGCTGGGTCGATGTCAACCTGACCGCTGAAGGTGAGGCGCAGGCGCGCCGCGGCGGTGAGCTGATCAAGGCCGAAGACATCCATATTGACCAGGCTTTTACCTCAGTCCTGACGCGCGCCATCCGCACCTGTAACCTGGCGCTGGAAGCGGCCGACCAGATCTACGTTCCGGTCGTCAAGGATTGGCGTTTGAACGAGCGTCATTACGGCGGGCTTACCGGCCTGGACAAGGCTGAAACGGCGGCCAAGCATGGCGAAGAGCAGGTCAAGATCTGGCGCCGGTCCTATGACGTGCCGCCACCGCCGCTGGAAGCCGGCAGCGAATACGACTTCAAGGGCGACCGCCGTTATGCGGGCGCCGAACTGCCGGACACCGAAAGCCTGAAGACGACGCTCGATCGCGTCATGCCGTTCTGGGATGGCGCCATCGCTCCGGCGCTGAAATCGGGCAAGACGGTTCTGGTGGCCGCGCATGGCAATTCGATCCGCGCCATCATCAAGTCGCTGTTCGACCTCGACGAAAAGACGATCCTGGAACTGGAAGTGCCAACGGGCAACCCGCTGGTGGTCCATCTCGATCCGTCGCTGAAGCCGCAATGGGCGAAGTATCTGGATACGGCGCGCGCCAATCCGCTGCCGGTTATTGCGGAGTAGTGGATAAAGTTCCCTCTCCCCGCTTGCGGGGAGAGGGCTAGGGTGAGGGGCATCCGCCAGCGCCACATGCGAGGACCACAAGACAAACGCACAGATCGATCCAGGAGTCTGCGTCAAGCAGGCAATGCTGGCGAAACGCGCCTGTGGCACGCTTTGCGGAATCGGCAACTGAACGGCCGCAAGTTTGTGAGGCAGTTGGGTATCGGGCCGTATTTTGCGGACTTTGCCTGCCGCGACAGTGCGCTGGTGGTTGAGCTAGACGGCAACCAGCACATTGATAGCCATGCTGACGACATCCGCAATCAATACATGAATGAACTCGGCTGGTCTGTGGCTCGGTTTTCGACAGGTGGTCCATTAGAGCCTGTTCTGGATACGATTGCCGCGATTTGCGATGGCGAGATACGTGAGTTTGTCCGGGCGCCTGAATTTCAGTTTTATCCCGCGCTGAACGCTCGGCGTGGGCCCCCCCCCCACCCCCACCCCCGGGGAGGGGGGGGGGGGCCGATGAGCCCCCCCCCAAGCCAGGGGCGGGCG
>CAMLLA010000456.1 GCA_946480525.1 uncultured Asticcacaulis sp.
TTTTCCCCGTCCGACATTTCGGCGCTGACATTCCCCGGGCGGGGCAGGATGGTATTTGTCGCGGAATTACCCCGAAAGAGCCAGAGCAGATGTCTGCCAATACCGCGACGGCGTGGGGGAGCGCCCGGTCTCCTTCGCCTTCCAATACCAGCCTTACCTGGATCAGAATGTCGAACGCCGGGCCGTTTAGAGCTCAGGACGGTGAAGAGGCCGGCTTCGATGTCCGGCGGGTCAACAGCCTGCCGGCGGGAAAGCACCTTGTCGCCACTGGCGCGCTGGTGCTCGACTTTGGTGCGGGATCGTACAGCGACGAGGTGCTGCGCGATGCGCGTACCGCCTACCATGCCCGTGCCTTTGTGGTCATTGGACCCGGCGGGCCGGATCACACCATCCGCGCGCTGGACGCCGGCGCCGACGACTATCTGCCGGCAGGGGTGCATCCGCGCGAGGTGTTCGCACGCATCCGCGCCGTTCTGCGCGGCCGGGCGCGCAGAACGGAGACACGCGCGCCACGATACGCCATTGGCAGGTGGACCTTCGACAGGTCGTCGAGACTGCTGTTTTCGGACGATGGCGTCGCCGAAAAGCTGAACGACACCGAGGCCTGTCTGATGCGGATATTTCTGGCCGAGCCGAATCAGATTCTGAGCGTCGGGGATATTGCCGCCCGATTGACCGCCATGCGCGCGGTTTCGTTCGTCCACAAGAGCATCGCCGTGCTCGTCAACGGGCTGCGGCGAAAACTCGGCAAGGAGCGGCACAGGCTGGTTACGCTGCGCGGATCAGGGTTCGTGCTGAAGGTGTGACCTCCGCCAGGGGCACCGGCGGCCTTGCCAACAATTTATCAGATGGCGCGTCTGAACGATTACAACACTATGAACGACGGCTTAACCTTTACCTGCCCGCCATTGTGGCAAAACAAACCGAGGAACGGACATGCCGGAAACTCAAGTAGGATGGCTTTTGGCCATCGTCGTTGGCGCAGTCGCAGGTTGGCTCGCCGAAATCGTTATGAAGTCGAACCAGGGTCTCCTGATGAATATCGTCATGGGTGTTGCGGGGGCGATCCTCGCCAACCTGCTTCTGTCCATGATCGGCGTCAGTCTGGGCGGCGTTGTCGGATATCTGATCGCCGGCTTCCTGGGCGCTTGCGTGCTTATCGCCCTGGGCCGGATGCTCCGTCGGCGCAGTGTATAGCTGAGAAAACCAGAGCATCAAAACGCAGGCGCTGTAACAGGCGCCTGCTTTTTTTTGTCGCTGACGCTCGCGGTTCTCAGAATTGAAACCGGGTCCTGAGCGCAATTGAGGCATTCTCATAGGCGTCGAGTTTTTCGTAGCTCAGCTCAAGCCCGATATGACTGTACTGGCTGTCCTGTGAGACGCGGAAGCCCACGACCGGACCACCGCCGTCGACCGCGCCGGCGTTCAGCGTAAAAGTCTCGCCGGCCGCAAAATTGGCGATGGTGTCCGCCAGCTTCACGCTGACATTCTGGCGGTAGCCCAGCCAGAGTTCCGGCTTGACCAGGCCCAGATCATAGCTGGCGCGCAGGCGGGCGGTCGCCGAAAACATGTGGCTGTCGCGTTCGGCGACCGTCAGGTCGAAGGTGTCGCCTCCGCCGGTTTCGCTGTGCTTTTCTTCGCTCAAGGCATAGTAGTCGGCAAGCACTTCGGGTGTCACGGCCCAGCGCCCGGCGGTCATGTCGTAGCTCATGCCCGCACCGGCGCTCAGCGAATAGCCGTTCCACTTGCCTTCGGATTCATGCGTGACATAGGCCGTCAGCAGGTTGCGGATGCTCGACAGCTGCACGAAGCCCAGGCCGGCATGGGCCCAGGCTTTGACGCCGCCCTGGCGGATGCGCCAATAGCCGCCTGCCGTAAAGTCCGAGGCCGACATGCCTTCGCTGGCCATGGCGAAACTGTCATAGGGTGAGGCTGCGGTCATCGAGGCATAGACGCCCACCGTCTGGTTGCCGTAGACGCTGCGTTCACGGCCGCCAGACAGGCTGAAGGTCGTGGCTGTGAAGCCCGCTGTGTCGCCATAGGCGCGCCTTGTGTAATAGCCGTATTCCTGCAGCCAGTACTGCCCGCCCGCGTTGTCCGGGACAAGCGTCAGGGCGCTGAGCGAGCGGTTCAGCGATTGCGCGCCCAGCGACAGGCTGAGCAGGGCTTCGCCGGAATAGTCGGGCAGGTACTGGTTGAAGACGCTGTCGAAGCCTTCCTTGTCGACCTGCGAAAGGAGCGAGGCCTGGGCGCCGCTGTCCGTCGCGACGACGCTGAGCACGGGCATGAAGGCAGCGTACTGATTGTTGGAATAGCCGGCTTCTTCCTGCGTCTTCAGGCGAAAGTTCGCGGTCAGCTCCGTCGCCGCGTCGTTCAGCGTCAGGTCGGCGTGGTAGAGGTAGGGGACATAACCTTCGCGCGTCGAGGTTTCGATGTCGCCCAGGCTGATATTGCCGGCCGTCAGCACATTGAACGCGGTCGGCGTCGTGATCAGCTTGTCGAGGCCGAGATTCAAGGTCGCACCGTCATCGAACACAATCGCCCCTGTGGCGGTCAGGCGCGGCGTGGCGGCGGTGTCGAGCGTCAGGCCAAGTGTGCTGTCGCCGTCGACATGAAGGCTGCTGGCCAGGACATTGCTGCCCGACAAAAGCGTCGCCGAACTGCCGCCGGTAATCTCCATGGCAATGGCGCCTGTCGAGGTCACGGCGCCGAGATAGGTGGCCTCGTCGCTGAGGGTAAAGCTGCCCGTGCCCGCGCCGAAATCGAGGTCGCCATAGATGTAGCCACCGGACGACGATACGGTGTCGTCACCGGAACCCAGCAGGATCTTGCCGTAGATATAGGGCGCGGCGATGTCGTCATCGTCGGGCGCCGTATCGGTCTGGGTCAGGGTCAGGCCGACCGTATTGTTGCGCGTGTCGATGGCGATCGCCTGGCCCGTAACGGTGTCGGCGACGTCGTCTCCGTCATCGTCGGACGCCGTGATGGTGG
>CAMLLA010000457.1 GCA_946480525.1 uncultured Asticcacaulis sp.
AATTTTGCCCGGCCGAACTGGCAGCCTTTCCTTCGGCGCCTGGATCACGCCGGCATCTTTCTGATGATTGCAGCGTCCTATACACCCTTCACGACCCAGGCGCTGACGGGAGGCTGGGCTTGGGGCATGAGCATTGCCGTCTGGTCGCTGGCGACCCTGGGCATATTGGGCAAGCTCTTTCTACCAGGCCTCGGCAAGGTGTTCTGGATACCGCTTTATCTGGTGCTGGGCTGGCTGATCGTCATCGCCATCCGCCCCATGGTTCGCGAAGTCCCCTTGGCGGCGATGATCCTTCTGGCCGCTGGCGGAGTCGTCTATAGCGTCGGCACCATTTTCTACATGATGAAAAAGCTTAAATTCCGCCGCGCCATTTGGCACGGCCACGTCCTGGCGGGCGCCGCCACCCATTATGCGGCCGTGCTGGTCGGCGTCGTGCTCGCAACGTCGCATTAAAATCGACATCGGAGCGCGGCGGCTAAAAGTTCCGACGAATTTGCGCTCAAAATCAGCCGCCGTTGTTGATCTTGTGGATCAGGGCGGCCTTGCGTGCCTCTTCCGGCGTGCGGATGAGCGACGCTCCGTCACCCATTCCGTCGGCGACCTTGTCCTTGAGCGCTCTGGCGCGATCGATGTCGCTGGTATTGACGGGGCTTTGTTCAGCCATGGCGGCCTCCTCTCGACTGTTGCGGCCGATTGTCCCTCATTGTCGGTCTTGAAGTCGATAAGGAAGGGCGGGCAGGTCGTAAGGACCGGGTGAAGGAAAACATCCCTTACAAAAACCTAACGCATCGGGGTGCGTCGACGCATTGCGCACGGCTGCCGACCACCCGAATGTCCAGGAAGGGACATCAGCGAAATGGCAATCAGATGAGCAGCACACACAGGCCGGCTTCCGAGACCCTGCCGCGAACCATTTCCTGCGTGATCTGCGCCTATAACGAAGCGGATCAGATCGCTGAAATTCTGAAAACCGTCGTCGGTCACGCGCTGTTTGCTGAAATCATCGTGGTCAATGACGGGTCGACCGACGACACAGCGGCTCTGGCACAGTCCTTTCCCGATGTTACTGTTATTTCCTACCCGACCAATCGCGGCAAGACCTACGCCTTAAGCCAGGGCATCGCGGCGGCGAGGGGCGACCATATCATGCTGATCGATGCGGATCTCGCCGGCCTGGAACCTGCGAATATCGTGGCCCTGGCGGAACCCGTAATCACTGGGCGAGCCCAGGTCAGTATCAGCCTGCGCGCCAACAGCCTGGCCCTTTATCGCGCCCTGGGGCTGGACTTCGTATCTGGCGAACGCCTGATCCCCGCCTGGCTGGTAAAGCCACACGTCGCGGAAATGGAACGTCTGCCGCGCTGGGGTGGAGAGGCTTTTATCAACAATCTGATCACCCGTGCGGGGCTTGTCATCGCGGTCGTCGACTGGCCGGGTGTGTTCAATATCCGCAAGGCGGAAAAGGTCGGCGCACTAAAGGGGCTGATGGCCGAGCTGTCGATGACCGCGGACGTCTTTCGCGTGCTGTCGCCGGCGAAGGTCGTTGCCCAGAACCTGGCCATGCTGTCGCTGATCCGTCGCCCGGAGGCAGACCGCAGGGCGTGGCTGCGCTTCGGCAGACCGGCGGAAGACGGGTTTCAGGCGCGTCTCTCCCGACGTCATCCGGTAGCATGAACAGCATACTCACGATATGTCCGACAATTGTAACGTGAGTTGAAGAGGCAAATCCCGAAAGCCTTTGAAATGTGCTGCATCGCAGCATATATTGAGCGTGTTCGGTGCTTTTGCGCTGATTGCCCTTCCTGGGCGTTTCCTCCCTGTAAAACTTTTAGCCGCGCTGGCTCAGCGCGGCTTTTTTTTGCCTGGATAACTGCCGTCAGAATCTCAGGAACAGGTTTTTCAGCCACAACGGACCGCTGCGTGACACGTCCTGCCAGTCGGCCTCCAGCTCTTCGTCCTCGGGCGTATAGCCCCACGGGTTGAATAGCTTGACCTTGGAAAAGCGATAGGCCGAAAGGCTGCGGGTGACCAGGGTCAGGCCGTGAGTAAGCGCCGTGGCCGCCAGAAGCGCGTCGCGGTCCTTACCCTCGGCGAAGGGCAGGGCGGCGCGCCGTTTGGTTACCGCCAGATCGACGCTCAATATCCGGCCTTCGAAGGCCGCCGGCACCGTGTCGTCGATCCACGCACGCAGGGACGCGGCCATTGCCTTGTCCTTGCGCTGGACTTCGGCGATTCCGCCTTCCAGCTCCAGGAGGCTCATGACCGAGATAAAGAGATTCTGAGCGGGAACGTTCGATGCCCAGCGCGTGACGTGTTCGTCGGCGCGTCCGGATTTGGCGCGGCGCAGTTCGGCAATGACCGGGGTGTCGAGGAGATACATGGTCAGAAGCCTTCCTCGCGCCGATCCCAGCTGCCGCCGCGCGCCGTACCGAAATCGACCCCTTCGGTGCCGGGCTCTGGCATGGCCAGGAGATCGACGATCGATTCGGTCCGGCCGGTGATCTGGCGGAAGGCGTCAAAGCTCATAAGGACGTGGGTTGGCCGTCCGCGGTCGGTCACGAACACAGGCTCAAGCCTGGCAGCGCGTTTGGCCTTGCCAATGTCCTGGTTGAACTCCCGGCTGGTCATGGTGCTCATTTTGATGCTATGTTTCTACAATTAACCGTCAATATATGTTCCTACATTACTACAGTGTGATTGTAGCGCAACAGAAATTTTCCCAAGCAAAATAAAGGGGTTGAAAAGCGTCCTTATTAGAAATTTATGCTTGTCATAACGTAAATTCTGCCCAAGCCTGAACGTCAGGACGGCGAAAAGTTCGTCCATACAGTTTTACGCTCGGGAGAAAATATGATTACCGCATCTGCGGCGCCCAACATATGGGACGCCACCCTTCACGAAATCGCCACGGTTCTGGCGCCGCACGGTCCTCTGGGGCCCGACGGCGTCACTAAGCTTTATGCGCCGAGCGATTTTTCGATCCA
>CAMLLA010000458.1 GCA_946480525.1 uncultured Asticcacaulis sp.
GGGATGGTCTCGATCGTAAAGGACTCCGTCCGCACGAGCGTGACATTGGTTTCGCTGCCCCGGCCGTCCAGAATGAACTCGACCTCGGCAATCATCAGCTCGCGGTCGATGTTCAGCTTGTCCGCCTTGAGCTGGCAGAGCTGGTTTGGCGCCAGGAGACGGCCAAGGTCGTCGCGCCAGCCAGGAACGACCAGGCTCGCGCCTTGCGATCGGGCCATTCGGGTTGTGGCTTCCCACTGTGCCCGAGCTGTGAGCCCCTTTGTGGTCGATTGTTCGTCCGCGACAATGATCAGCGGCCGATAGCGTTTAACGCCAGCATCCTTGGCTGTGGCTTTAGGCGAAGCGGCATCCTTGGCCTGGACGTAGTCGCCGCCCTGGTGCTGCCCCTTCAGGATGTATTCGCTGAAACGCTCATCGGTCGATATCGTCCGGCCGATGCGCTTGATGTTCCGGCCCAGCTCGAAGACGATCCCCGTCTTTTTGGTAGAAGGCTGGAAGATCAGGAGTGTTCCGTCCGGCGCCGTGTTGAGCATGACGCCGCGCATACGGCAAAGCCTGGTGAGCGCGGCGAAGACCTCCTCGCCTTGTTCCAGGGCGAACGCGGCGAATGCCGCGCCAGTGTCCGCTTCGAGCTTCATTTTAAGGCCGAAAGGCTGGATCAAATCGGAGGCGATCTTTTCCAGTTTTACGTTCTTCCACGAGCCCGGCTTGTGCACGGCCGAGCAGTCCACCAGATCGCCGGTTTTATCACGGCCGGAAATTGTGATCGTGTGGTCGGACTCGGTCACCTCTTCGTTGACCGTGCCCACCCAGCCGCTGAGGAACAGCTCGCCGCCGACCCATAATTCGCAAGCGATGCCGTCCGTGATTTCGGCGTAGTCGGCCTGGCCATTGAGGTTTTGCGTCAGGGTGAGAGAAAACGACCCGCAAAGGCTATTCAGGCCGCGTCGGATATTGATGCTTGTCCAGCCTTCGTATGCGGCACCGTCGAGCTTGAGGATAACGGACTCAGACATCGGCTGTCACCTCCAGGGCGTTGCCGCCACGGACGAAGCCAGGATGCGCGATCCGGTTCCGGCCAACGACGTCCTGGACGCGCCCTTCAAGGTCACTGGTATCGTCATAAAGGCGATAGGCCAGAACCAGTGCCGGCGTTGTGATCGAAGGCGTAAACTTATAAAGGCGGGCAAGCGAACCGCCTCTTTTGGTGATGTCCTGGACAACCGCGGATTTTGCCGTCTCCAGCGCCGACCAGGCGGTGTCCTGACCTGCATCGGCCGCTGCAACGGCAATGTCGTCAAGCCGATCGGCGAGGTCGTCACGGACGGCAACGGCCTCGTCATATGACTTGAAGGTCATATCGACGACCGTCTTGACCGCCTCGGCCGCAGCGGTGCGTTTAATAACCTGAATGAGCGCCCCCTGGTTCTCGGCCTGTGCGCGGCGCGTCGGCGTAGTGCCAGTCACAGGCTTCAGGTCATCACCGAAGCCCATGACCAGGCGCAACACATTGAACGCGTCTGCCGGCGTGCTGGCGACCAGGCGCACGCTGCTGATCAGCTCGCCGATCGACGCGGACAGCTCTGCCGGCGTCAGGACCAGGTCAAGTACCTGAGACCGCAGGCCGAGGCCGAGATTGACGTATGTGCTGAGACCATCAACGTGCGCCTTCAGCCCAGACGTGAGGTCGTCCATGTGGTCGGTGAACTTGCCAAGCACTTCGCTGGCCGAGTCCAGCAGCGACGCTGTCTTGGCGCTGAAGGATTGCTGGAATTCGGTCGAAGCGGCTTCCTTCAGGTCGTCGCCGGCAGTGTTTATCGCCGCAGCCGTGTCGATGGTCCGTGTGGGCGTCTGGCTGGCGTTCTCTTCGATGAACTCCAGTTGGTAGCGCGCGAGGCCACCTTCCGAGGTAGTCTCATTGCAGGTCGCGCTCAAGAGCGTAACCGACTTCTGTCCGTGCCACGGATGGATCAGGATTCCCGGTCCGGCGACCTCAAGGGCAGCATCAAGCGCGGCACGGCCGACCATGTAGTCGGGCCCAATGATCAGGGCCTCTAACTTGAAGCCGCGTGGTCGGCGGCCGAGGTCCTCGGTCGATGCTGTGTCACGCAGCGGATAATCATGGACAACCACCTTGCGCCCGAGATCTCGATCGGCGGCAATGACTTCAAATGGAACGCCTCGGAACGATGCCGGGCGCAAGTCGTCACGCCAAGCCATCAGAACGCTCCCTGAAAGCCACGGCCGACGCCGAGATCGGGACCGTCACCACTGGTTTTCAGGTCCGTGACGCGTGGCTGCCCTGCCCCGGTGATGGAAATGCCGAGGTGCCCAGCCCAAGGCTGTTGCTGCTGCGTCGGCCCGATCGCCGGGCGCTTCCGGTGTAAGGCGTCCGCCATCATTGGTGCACCGAGGAGACTGCCACCGGGAACCATGACGCTGACGGCGCCGCCGAGCACGCCCTTCAGCCAGGACGGCATGGAGTTCCACCATTGCTTCGGTTTCTCGATGAACCATTTGCCCATCCAGTCGCCAAGCCCGGCAAAGAAGGTTTTGATCTTTTCCCAGTTGGCAATGATGGTCAGAGGCCAGCTCAACAGCAGTTGAACCCAAACCGGCATTCCCTTCCAGGCTTTGAACAGCCATGACCAGAATGCCGACCACCACTTTTTGACGGTGGACCAGTTGGTGATGATCCAGAACGCCGCAGCCGCAAGGCCCGCGATCGCTGCGATAGTCAAGGTAATGGGCCAAGCCGCCAACTGGACGCCGAACAATGCTGCCGTGACCGCGATGATGGCCGGCGTCAGCGCATTAAGGCCGAAGATCGTGCCGGCGATCCACGCGGCAATGCCGAGGCTGATCACACCCTTCAGACCGCCCATCGCCTTGATAAAGCCCGCTATGGCCGTCGCCGCGCTGCTCAGGAAGCCGATCAGGCTGATCCAGTCGATCGACGACATAAGCTCGCGGATCGAG
>CAMLLA010000459.1 GCA_946480525.1 uncultured Asticcacaulis sp.
ATCACGGCGGCGCTGGGATGCGCGGCCTCGGCCGGCGTCCCCCTGACCCACCGCGATCATGCCCAAAGCGTCACCTTCGTCACCGGCCACCTCAAGGATGGCGACCACAGCAATCCGCTTCAGCTCGACTGGTCTGCCCTGTCGGCGCCGCACCATACCCTGGTTATCTATATGGGTGTCGCCACGGCCAGCGAGATCGCCGGCAAGCTCATGCACCACGGCCGCATGCCGGACACGCCGGTCCTGATCATCGAGAACGGCACGCGCGCCGATGAACGCCGCACCCTGGCTGATCTCGACACGCTCGAAGCCGTCATCGCGGCTACGCCACCCCAGGGGCCTGCCCTGCTCATCATCGGCGAGGTCGCCTCGCTCTATTCTCCCGAAGTCGCCGGTCTTATTGAGGCCGCCCAACAGGTACACGCATGAAACTGCTCACCGCCAACCGTCTGACCGACGGCCTGACGCTCTGGTATTCCGGCTCAGGCTGGGTTGAGGACGCCGCCCAGGCTGCAAAGCTTCAAGACGACGACGCCGACGCCCTGCTGATCGAATGGAAGCTGCGTGAGACCGAGGTCGTCGCGCCCTACCTGATCCCGCTGACCGACGCCGGCAATCCGGTGCAACGCGAACACGTGCGCGAATTCGTCCGCGCCAACGGCCCGACCATCGGCCAAACCACCGATGCTGTCGCGCAAGCCCATGGCCGCGCCGCCATCTTTGAGGACTAAGGTATGACCGCCCCTACCATGTACAAGTACGACGCGTTCGACCACGCCTTCGTCCGCGACCGTAACAAGGAATTCGCTGGCCAGGTCGCCCGCCGCCTGGCCGGTGAGATTACCGAAGACCAGTTCAAGCCGCTGCGCCTGATGAACGGCCTGTATCTGCAACTGCATGCCTACATGCTGCGCATCGCCGTGCCGTATGGCGTGCTGTCATCAAAGCAGATGCGCAAGTTCGCCCACATCGCGCGCACCTATGACCGCGATTTCGGCCACTTCACCACGCGCCAGAACCTGCAGTTCAACTGGATCAAGCTGGCCGACGCGCCGAAGATCCTGGAAGAGCTGGCCGAGGTCGAGATGCACGCCCTGCAGACGTCGGGCAACTGCATCCGCAACACCACGACCGACCAGTTCGCCGGCGCTGCCCGTGACGAAATCGCCGACCCGCGTCCGTGGGCCGAAGTGATCCGTCAATGGTCGTCGAACCATCCGGAATTCACCTTCCTGCCGCGCAAGTTCAAAATCGCCATCACCGGCGCGACGAAGGACCGCGCCGCCATACGCGTCCACGACATCGGCCTGCACCTGAAACCGTCGGGCTTCGACGTCTATGTCGGCGGCGGCATGGGCCGGACGCCTTACGTTGCGCCGGTTATCAAACGCGATCTGGCGCCTGAGCAGCTGCTGAGCTATCTCGAAGCCTGCCTGCGCGTCTATAACCGCTATGGCCGCCGCGACAATATCTACAAGGCGCGGATCAAGATCCTCGTCTCGTCGCTGGGCGCCGAAGAATACGGCCGCCAGGTCGAAGAGGAATGGGCCCGTCTCGACAAGGCGAAGATCGATGCTCCGGCCGCCGAGGTCAACCGCATCAAGAGCTTCTTCCCCGACCCTGCTTTCGTTGACGGTTTCGACAGTGCGGCGTTCGAACGCGCGAAGACGGCCGATGCCGGCTTTGCCCGTTGGGTGAAGAACAACACCAACCCGCACAAGCGCGACAACCACGTTTCGGTGACCATCTCGCTGAAGCCCGCGGGCCTGCCGCCCGGCGATGCGTCGTCGGCGCAGATGGACGTCATGGCTGACCTAGCCGATGCCTACGGCTACAGCGAGCTGCGCGTCTCACACGAGCAGAACATCATCCTGCCGCACGTCGCCAGGAACGACCTCTACGCGCTCTACGAAAAGCTCGACGCCGCCGGCCTGGGTACTGCCAATGTCGGCAAGATCACCGACATGATCGCCTGCCCGGGCCTCGACTACTGCTCGCTGGCCAATGCCCGCTCGATCCCGCTGGCCCAGGACATCTCGAAGCGCTTCGAAGACGCCAGGCTGACCGACCAGATCGGCGATTTGCAGATCAAGATTTCGGGCTGCATCAATGCCTGCGGTCACCACCATGTCGGTCACATCGGCATCCTGGGCGTCGACAAGCAAGGCATCGAATTCTACCAGATCCTGCTGGGCGGCCGCGCCGACGAAAAGGCCGCGCTTGGCCAGATCACCGGCAAGGGCCTGTCGGCTGAAGCCGTGCCCGCCGCCATCGAACGCGTCGTGCGACTTTACCTGGACCTGCGCACCAGCGAAACCGAACGCTTTATTGATACTTTGGAGCGCGTCGGCCGCGACGCCTTCGCGGAGGCCCTGCATGAGCACGCCTAAGGCTAATTCCACCTACGATCCGCAACTGGTCACAAAGCAGGGCGATGTCATCCCCAATGGCTGGCGCCTGCTGGCCGACGACGAAACCCATGGCGTCGATGGCCCTGTCGTGCTTGGCTTCGAGCGCGCCTTACGCGAGCTCGACGGTTTGAACGGACATTACGGTGTCCGTATCAATCCGGGCGACGATGTCCGACGGCTTGAGCCCTTCCTCGAAAAGCTGACCCTGATCGAGGTCGCCTTCCCGGGCTTCCGTGACGGCCGCGGCTATTCGACCGCCCGCATCCTGCGTGAGGATCTCGGCTATAGCCGCGCTCTCCGCGCTGTTGGCGACGTCCTGCGCGACCAGTTGTTCTACATGCTGCGCTGTGGTTTCGACGAGTTCCTGGTCAAGGACAAGGACCCGGCGGAGGCCGTTACCTCAGCGGCCAAGCGCTTCTCAACGACCTATCAGGGGGCGGCCGATTCCGCCCGGCCGGCCTGGGCTCTGCGCCACGCCGGATAATGGAAGCGCATAAACGCGCT
>CAMLLA010000460.1 GCA_946480525.1 uncultured Asticcacaulis sp.
CCAGTAGTTCAGACCGAGCGAATCCGCACCTTCATATTGTCCCTTAGGAATGGCCTGCAGGCCGCCGCGGATCACCTCCGCCATATACGCCGAGGAGAACAGCGACACGCCGACGAGCGCGCGCAGGAACTTGTCGAAGGTCCAGCCGTCGGGCAGGAACAGTGGCAGCATGATGCTGGCGAAAAACAGGACGGTGATCAGCGGAATGCCACGAATGACCTCGATGAAGAGCACGCAGAGCATCTTGATCACCGGCAGGTTCGACCGCCGGCCGAGCGCCAGAAGAATGCCGAAGGGGAGCGACACCGTGATCCCGAAGAACGACAGGATGAGGGTCACCATCAGGCCGCCCCACAGCTGCGTTTCCACCTTCGGCAGGCCGAAGACGCCGCCGATGAGCAGGAAGAACGCAATGAAGGGCAGGATGATGAAAAGCGCCAGGGCATTCAGTCGCTTGAACGGCGCTTTTGGAATCAGCATCGGTATAAGCAGGATGGCGAACGTCACCATCACAAGGATGGGACGCCAGCGTTCGTCGATCGGATAGCGACCGAAGACGAATTGGCCGAGCTTTGCCGAAACGAAAGCCCAGCACGCACCGGACTGGCCGTCCGGCAGCGCGCCGCCCTGCGAAGCGGTCAGGCAGGCGATACGATCGCTGCCGGTCCATACCGCGTCGATGAACAGCCACTTGATGATCGGCGGCACCAGATAGGCGAGCAGGGCAAGGGCGATCACCGTCAGAACGGTGTCCTTCGGCGTGGCAAAGAGTTTGGTGCGCAGCCAGTGGCCGAAGCCGACGGCGCTCGAGGGCGCGGGTTTGGCGTCCTCGATGGTCTGTCGCACGAATGCGTGATTGCTGATCGTCATCGTTATCGCTCCACCAGGGCCATTTTCGCATTGAACCAGTTCATGACCACGGCCGTGAGCAGGGACAGCGAAAGATAGATGACCAGCCAGATTGCAACGACTTCGACTGCCTGTCCCGTCTGGTTCAGGATCGTGCCGCCGACCGAGACGATGTCGGCGAAGCCGACGGCGACCGCAAGCGAGGAGTTCTTGGTCAGGTTGAGATACTGGCTCGTCAGCGGCGGGATGATGATGCGCATCGCCTGCGGAACGACGATCAGGCGCGTCGTGGTGCTGGAGCGAAGTCCCAGTGCATCCGCAGCTTCCGTCTGACCCTTCGCCACAGCCTTGATGCCGCCGCGAACGATTTCGGCGATAAAGGAGGCGGTGTAGAAGGAAAGCGCCAGGAACAGCGACATGAATTCAGGTGCGACAACCGCGCCGCCCGAGAGATTGAATCGCCCGGCAATCGGATAGTCGAATGTCAGCGGCGCCCCCAGCGCCAGAAATGTCGCCAGCGGCAGGCCGATGATGAGAAGCGTCACCGTTATGCCGGTGCGGAACTGCTGTCCGGTTCTTTCCTGTCTGGCCTTTGCCCAGCGGTAAACGAAGACGCTGAGAACGATGGCGACCAGGAAGGCCAGCGGCACGAGCCAGGTGCCTTCTCCCCACAGCGGCTTGGGATAGAAGAAGCCGCGATTGTTGAGGTAGGCTCCAAGCGGAAGCTCGAGCGACTCGCGCGCCTGCGGCAGAACCGAGATGACGCCCTTGTACCAGAAGAAGATGACGAGCAGCGGCGGGATGTTGCGGAAGATTTCCACATAGGCCTGCGCCAGTTTCGAAATCAGCCAGTTATTGGACAGCCGGGCGATGCCGACGATGAAACCGATGATCGAGGCGGCGATGATGCCGAAAAATGCAACCTGGATCGTGTTGAGAATGCCAACGAGCAATGCCCGGCCATAGGTCGCGTCGCTGGTATAAGCGATCAGCGACTGGCCGATATCGAAACCGGCTCTTCCGTTGAGGAATCCGAAGCCGGACGAGATGTTTGACCGTTGAAGATTGGTGATCGTATTCGTCACGATGATCCAGACGAAGGCGGCCAGGACGACGACTGTCAGGACCTGATAAAAAATGCCGCGTATGCGTGGATCGTAGATAAGTGACGACGCGCTTTGCGCGCGCGATCGTTGCGAACTGACCGCGTTGCCTGCCATAGGCACCTTTCCCTTTTATGTGCTCTTTGCGAGCTTATTTATATAATTTGAAGCGGAGGCCGGGCGTTGCCCAGCCTCCTTATGATCTAGCCGGTAATGGGGCCGATCAACGGACCGGCGGTGCGTATTGCAGGCCGCCCTTGGTCCACAGCGCGTTCTGGCCACGCTCGATCTTCAGCGGAGAGCCAGCGCCGACGTTGCGGTCGAAGACTTCGCCGTAGTTACCCACCAGCTTGATGATGTTGTAGGCCCAGTCGTTGGTCACGCCGAGATCGGTACCGATCTTGGTGCCTTCTTCCGTGCCGAGCAGGCGCTTCACATCCGGATTGGCGCTGTTCTTCTGCTCATCGACATTCTTGGAGGTGATGCCAAGCTCTTCGGCGTTGACCATCGCATAGTGAACCCAGGTCACGATGTCGAACCATTGGTCGTCACCCTGGCGAACGGCCGGGCCAAGCGGTTCCTTGGAGATGACTTCCGGCAGAACGACGTTTTCGTCCGGGTTCTTCAGCTTCAGGCGGATCGCGTAAAGGCCAGACTGGTCAGTGGTGTAGACGTCGCAACGGCCAGCATCATAAGCAGAGGTCGCGTCGGCTTCCTTTTCGAAAACCACCGGGTTGTACTGCAGATTGTTGGTCTTGAAGTAGTCGGCGAGGTTGAGCTCCGTGGTCGTGCCGGTCTGCACGCAGACGGCGGCGCCGGAAAGCTCGAGAGCGGACTTCACGTTGAGGCTCTTTTTGGCGATGAAGCCCTGGCCGTCGTAGTAGTTGACGGTACGGAAGTTGAAGCCCAGCGACGTGTCGCGGCTGATCGTCCAGGTGGTGTTACGGGTCAGAACGTCGAC
>CAMLLA010000461.1 GCA_946480525.1 uncultured Asticcacaulis sp.
CGAAGCGCTGCGGCGAAACGAAGCCGCGCTCAGGATGCTGCCAGCGCACGAGAGCCTCGACCGCGGTAATACGGCCGTCGCGATAGCTGAACTTGGGCTGGTACCATACCTCCATCTGGTTTTGCTGGAGGGCCGCATAGAGCTGGTCCGTCAGAAGGAGATTGTCGGCCAGTTCCGAATAGATGCGCGGATCGAACAGGACGATCGATGACTTCGACGCACGCGCCTGGTCGAGCGCGATCAGCGAGCGTTCGATCATTTCGTCGGCGGTCGGTCGCGACGCGCCGATATGATAGATGCCGAGCGTGACCACGACATCCAGGCTTTGGTCGTCGGTGACCTTGATGCGCTTGGCCAGACGTGCCTGGATAGCGCGCGCCAGGGGCAGGGCCTGTTCGGCGGCGCAGGGACTCAGCGTCAGGCCCAGCGTATCGGCCGACAGACGGGCAATGTAGGCCCGGTCGAAAATGCTTGTCAGGATGGATTGCAGGCGTGACACCAGGGTATGCGCGTAGGCAACGCCCCAGACGGCCCGGATGTGCGCGAAGCGCTCGATGCCCACGGCGATAACGACCATGCCTGTGTCGCTGCTGCGGTCGCGCATGGCGGTGATATAGTCTTCGAAGGCCGAGCGATTGGGCAGGTCGGTGGCCGTATCGGTCTTGGCCAGGCGGGTAATGTCTCGCTCACGGTCCTCGATGGAGATGGCCATGGCGTTGAAGGCGTGAGCCAGGTCGGCCATTTCGTCCTCGCTGTCGACACGGACCTGGCCTGAACGGCCGGCCTTCAGGTTAAAGGCCGCGTCCTTGAGCGCAAGAATCGGGCGGACCAGCGACCGCGACAGATAAAGACTGGCCACGACGACAAGCAGCAGCCCGAGGGCGCCTATGCCCAGCAGCACGGTCAGCAGCGGCTGATAGGCCTTGAGCGCATGTCCCAGCGGATAGGTGAGCAACAGCACGCTGGTCTGGCGGCCATCGAGTGACGGCAGCGGCGTCGCCACGGCGATCAGCGAACCCTTGGCGCTGTCGACCATGCTGGCCGCCTTGGTTTGCAGGCTCTGGTCAATGACGAAGCTTAAGGAGTCCGTCTTGAAATCGCGTGTCTGTTCCGGTGGCCCCTGCCACAGGCCGCCGCGCGTCTGCGTCATGACAACGGCGCGGATCGGAATAGCCGAAAGGGTTTCCATACCGCGCATTTCCGCTTCGTCCAGGCGCGAGGCGAAGACGACCCAGCCCAGGCGGTCAGGCGCCATGACGGGCGCGGCCACGGCCTGCCATGGGCGGCTGTCGACCGCGACAATTCCCGACACCGGCTGCCAGGCGTCACGCCCGCCCAGCGCCGAAACCACCGTCTGCGACAAGGCGGAACGATCGCCGGCGACGGGCTGGCCGTCGGCGCCCAGAATGACGCCGGCATCGGCGTTCAGGCGGTCCTGCAAATTGAGGAAGGCGGATTCAACGGTCGCCTTGTCGCGGGTCGCCAGGGCCTGCTTAAAGCCGAAATCACGCGACAACAGCCCGGCATTGGTTTGCAGCGCCTCGGAATTCAGCGTCCAGATGCGTTTGAAAACTTCGGCATTGGCCTGTAGTTCTTTTTGCACCGACACCCGGGCATAGGAAATGACCGCCATATAGCAGGCAATGGCGATGACCAGCAGGGCCGCTGTAAACAGCGCGCCGTACATAACCGCCAACTTGGTGCTCAACCGTTTGAAAACCATCGGTACGACCTAGTATGCTCCGCTCATGGGAAGGCTGCCGCCCCGAACCTTTACAGTGAAGACCTGTATGGCCGACTTGCCCGAGGCAAGGTTACGCGACACCGAGTGTTCCGGCGCATCCATCAGCGGATGCCAGACCGATAGCACACCGGCTGCCTCCGGCACACCTGTCAGGGTCAGGCGGCCCGCTGCGTCGGTCACGGCGAAATAGGGCGTATCGACGACACGGATATAGGCGCTCATCGAATCATGGATATTGCACGCGACGGCAACCGTGCCGGGATGGTCGAACTTCATGGTGCGGGTCCGGCCCTGCCCATACAGCGGGAACTGGAAAGGCTGCACCCTGGAAAACGAATAGACGTGGTGGTTGACGCGATCCTGGTTGGGAAAGTTGACGGTCGCGCCCGCCGGAACGGCCAGCACGTAAGGAGCAAACTTCAGGTTTTTCTGCGTCAGGGTATAGGCGGCCGATCTGACGTTGGCGGGAATCGCTGCACCGGTGGCCGGCATATAGCTTACCACGGCCGATGGCACGGGCTTGCCTGCGGCGTCAGCCACGACGACCGTCAGCTCAGCCGCGAGAGCGGCGACGGGCGCGGCGAACAGGCACGCAATAAGGACAAACAGACGCGCGAAAACAATCTTCATGCGACAGCGTGTATCACTATAAATATAAGAGTCGGTAAATCTTGGCTTTTCTGCGACACGGAAAGCAGAGCATTTCATTGCTCAAGCTCACTGTTTACCTCTGCTCCGCAATAGCAGCGTTCCGCCATTTTTATTTTCATCGCAAAGCCATGAGATCAAAGGCGCAGCGCGTTTTTCGCCAGGATTCCCCCCGAGCGAGAATTTATTAACAGCAATCTATGCAAACGTTGTTTTGACAGGCACACGCCCAAGTCGCCGAACGCCAGTTTGGCAAATATTTTCAAATATCTTCTGCAAAAGGACGAAGGATCGCAAGGCCGGCGGCTTGGCATTCCCAACCTGACGTCCTATGTGGGGGACGAGGACGACCTCCCCATTTTCGGGCAAATTTTTCCGGGACGGCCCGGTTCTCTTAAGGAGGGCCACATGGCCTGGATCTATCTTGTCTGCGCGGGGTTCCTTGAAATCGTCTGGGCCTACGCGATGAAACAATCCGAAGGTTTCACCAGGCTTACCCC
>CAMLLA010000462.1 GCA_946480525.1 uncultured Asticcacaulis sp.
GGATGCTGCGCCGGCGTCGCGAGCACGGAATCCGGCGTGCGACCGGCCAGGCGGATGGTGCGCTGGTACAACAGGCTGTCATTGGTGACTTCGCTGCGCCCGATACCGAACTTGACGTTATTGACCCACAGGGAATCGACGGGCGTCCAGGTGGCGTTGAGGCGCACGGCGGCTTCATCGGCGACGTTGTCACGCGGATTGTAGATGGCGTCGAGCTGGTTCACGCCCTGGCTGGTGGTGACATCCAGCCCCGGAAAGCTGAACTGCGGCGATCCTTGCGAGCCTGTATAGTCGACGACGGCGCGCGGCACGCCGAAGACATAGGCCGTCGAGTTGATCTCGTCATTATGGACGTCGCCCTTTGAATAGGAGGCGCGGCCGTCGAAGGTCCATTCGCCGATATTCCACTTGCCGCCGATGGCGCTGGTATACTGGGTGCGCGTCAGGCTGCCGAGGATGTTGCGATAGGTCAGGTCGATCGGGAAGGCCGCCGTGGAGACCAGCTCGATATGCGAGGTGGTATTGTCGGCGCCGACCGCCGAATTGGCATAGTCGATTTCACCGGCCGAGCCGCTAAGCTGGAGGAACTGGCTGTAGACGTCCTCGGTGGCGCTGGCATAGGTCAGTTCGGCGAACAGTTGCAGGTCGCTGTTTGGGCGCCATTCCAGAACGCTGTTGAGCGCGGTGCGTTGCGTGTCGCGGCGGTCCATGATCAGGCGCGGGATTTCGGGAATCCAGTCGTTGACGCCGTCGCCATTGAGATCGGAGTCGCGGCCTGTCGGACCGTCGGCGCGTTCGCGCGCGGCGTCTTCGCGGCGGATCCAGCCGGTCGTGCGGGCATTGTTGGAAAACAGGTGGCGGTCTTCGAAGGTCGCGCTGAGCAGGATGCCGAAGGTGTCGTCGGCGAAGAGGCGTGAACCGATAATGGCCAGCTTGGGGTCCCAGGTCTCCGACAGGTTGGAATAGACGCCCTGGGCCGAGGCGGCCAGGAAGGGCTTGCGGCTGTCGAACGGCCGGCGGGTGACGATGCGCACCGTGCCGCCGACCCCGCCTTCGGTCATTTCCGGCGTCACCGATTTGACGACTTCGAGACGGGAGATGAATTCGACCGGCAGGTCGCGGAAATCGACCGCACGATCGCCGGCGCCGACCGTCAGCGACATGGCGGTCGAACCGTTGACCTCGACGCGGGTCTGATTGGGATCGCCGCCACGAATGGAAACGCCCCGGCCTTCGCCGTCCTGACGCGAAATCTGGACGCCCGTCACGCGTTGCAGCGCTTCGCCAAGGTTCTTGTCCGGAAACTGGCCGACATCTTCGGCGGTGATGGCGTCGACCACGTTCACGGCGTCGCGCTTGACGTTCATGGATGAGCGAAGCGAATTGCGGATGCCCCGCACCACGACAGTGTCCCCGTCCGTTTCAGCTGCCGAGGGGGGCGTGGCGGGTGTCTCCTGGGCATGGGCCGCTCCGGCCAGGGAGAGCGTACCTGCGCCCAGAATTGCGGCGGTGAGGGCAATAATGGACGCGTGGGTGCGCCAGCTGGAATTGATCATGATTACGTCCCTGATTTTTGTTTATTTTGGCAATTGCGATCACTTCGTAGCGAAGATGATTGCACATGATCGTAATGTCTAAGCGAATGAACTTCAATGTGCCAACAGTTGAAATGTCTATATATGTTGTAAAAAGTGCACATACTTGAAATATATTGCAGTTGGGACGTGCGAAATTGCAGGCTGTCTAAGTAAATAGACATCTGATTTCAATTCATTGCTTAAACTTGGATACGCATTACATGTGGCGTGCGTGATATGTCTTAGGGGTCACGATGCCATCAGCTTCCTTGCCGAAGCCCCGACACTTTATCATTTGCCATCCTGGCGGAAAAATACGAAATTTCCGCCGTAATATAGAAAAAACCTATGGCACGGAGCGCGCACTTATGGACCGGACCTTGCTTCAGTTTCTTGCGGTTGCCGATGCCGGCTCGATCAGCAACGCTGCCGAACGGTTACGGGTGACCCAGCCGACCCTGACCTTCAACCTGAAAAAACTGGAAAACGCGCTGGGCGTCAGCCTGTTCGACCGGACGTCGCGCGGCATGCGCCTGACGGCCTACGGTCAGACGCTCTACCAGCATGCCCTTGTCATGAAGCGGCTGCACGAAAATGCCCTAGAATCGATCCAGCGCCAGAAGAACAATTTTGAAAATGGCATCAGCGTGGGGTCCGGCTATACGGCATGGGCCGCCTTCCTGCGCGACCTGGTCTTCGACTATCGGGCGCAGCATCCCCATGTGCCGATCAATGTCAGCCTGGGCAATGTCCTGCGCCTGATGGATCAGCTGCTGGCAGGCGATATACTTGTTTTTGTCGGGCACAAGGTGGCGGACCTCGATCCTGACCTGGGCACGGATTTCGAAGCCATTGGACGGCAGCAGGACGGCTTCTTCGTCCGTGAGGGGCATCCACTACTGAGTGGATTGCGAACCCAATCCGACGTGAAAGCCTATCCGTCGACCATCGCTTTTCCATGGGAAAGTCATCAGAAACGGTTGTCGAGCCTTGTCTTTGCCGACGGAACGGCAGGCAAGGCGTTCACGTCAAACTCGCTCCAGGCCTGCCTCGACTATGTCAATGGCACCGACGCGGTTTTGCAGCATGGCGAATTAATGGCGCAGGAGTTTGAACGCCATGGTGTGCATAAGGTCCGTCTTGCCCAGGGCGAGGCGCCGGACCCCGTGCGAATGGGGGTCTATTATTTGCGGGAGCGCAGCAGCGATCCTCGCGTCATTGCACTGGTTGGCGAAATCAAGCGCCGCGCTGCCACAGTTTATACAGTATGAGCATGGAGTGAACACTGTACGCAGGACAGGCTTCCAACCATTT
>CAMLLA010000463.1 GCA_946480525.1 uncultured Asticcacaulis sp.
GGCATATGACGCCCTCCAGCAAAAAGGCCAGCAGACAGGATAGCTATTCGGCAACGGCTTCCGGCACCACCTTTGGCGTGCGGCCGGTTGATTCCGTCACCCGGACGATGCCCTCATAAACCGTGTCGATCGATAAATCGAGCATATGACAGATATCCAGCTTCAACTTTGGGTCAGCGGCCTGGATGGCCGCGAAACTGCGGGGCCCGCGAATGATATGGACATTGTCGCCGATAGGCGCTGAGGAATCGTCCGATGGTCCCATAAGCGCAAAGGTTTCAATCCCTGACGCCGCCGCCAGATGCAGCCAGACTTCATCATTGCCGATGAAGACCGAACCGTGCCTGAGCGCGGCATAGGCGCTGAGCAGGTCCAGTTTGCCCGTCAGTTCCAGCACACGGGCGCGCGGCGTCGCCATGCGCAACGCCACCGCAGTTTCGTAGTCGTCCTGAGATCCAAGGATGAGCAGGCTGTGGCCGGCAAACGGCCCGTCATTGCGCATCAGACGTGTCGCCAGAACGGCGAAGCGCTCGGTTGGCCAGCGCCGCCCCAGCCAGCCGGCTCCAGGCGCCATGACGATCAGCGGGGCGATACCGCGTCCGTTGTCGAGAAAGGTGCGCACGCCGGCCTGACGCGCGGGCGACACACGCAAGGACGGGGCGACCTCTTCCTCCCTCAGCCTGAGGGCACGGCAAAGTTGCGTCAGTGGTCCCGCCGTATCGCCGGCATTCAGTGTGAACCGCGTCTTGGCGGGGATCAGCCTGGAGACCATGGTCGGGCCGATATCGACGCAGAGCCCCCACGGACGACGGCTGAGTTCGGTCAGTATGCCCAGGGTCTTGAGTTGAAAAATCGCCCCGTCTATCGCTTGCAACTCGTCAATCAGGTCATCATCTTGGAACAGTTCCGCCGACAATTTCGTCGTAACGAGGGTAATACGGGCATTCGGAACTTCCTGGCGCAGCCGGCGCACGACTCCGCTCAGCGCAAGCGCTTTCGTGGGCTCCGATATCGCCAGCAGGAGTATTGGAAATGCCGTCTTCATTGTTCTTACTAATTAAGGTATCGGCGATAAATCGCAAGCACGCGCTGTAGAGGCAGTTTTTTTATGACCCTGATCGCCGCACTGCCCCATCGTGCCCTCGTTCGCCTGACCGGCCCGGACTGGGCCAGCTTCCTCAAAGGCCTGTGCACCGCTCCCCTGGACCGGATCACCGCCGCCGCGTCATCGGGACAGGACAGCCTGCATTACGGCGCATTCCTCAGGCCCCAGGGCAAGATGTACGCCGATTGCATTATCAAGGTCGTCGCTGCCGAAGAGGTCTGGCTGGACGTGCCCCTGTCGGCGCGCGACGAACTTCTGGCCAAACTCAATATGTACAAATTGCGCGCGCGGGTGACGATCGAGCCGCTGGAACGCCCTGTATTCGTAGCGTTTGGCGGTAGCTTGCCGGATGACTTTTCCCCGGACGCCCGTGGCCACATCATTGGGGCCGACTTCGGCTTCGGTTATGGCGAACACCACGCCACGTCGGACGCATCCGCCTGGGCGGAGTTCCGCATGGCGAGGGGATTGAGCGACCCCGGACACGATTTCGGCAAGGACGCGCTCTACGCCATCGACGCAAACCTCGATCTGCTCGACGCTATAGACTTCCACAAAGGCTGCTATGTCGGACAGGAGCTGACGTCGCGCATGAAACGGCGGGGCCAGATCAAGAACCGCATACTGGGCTACGTGTCGTCCACGCCGCACCCGGCCGGTTCCGAGGTCCTGAAGGGCGACTTGCGGGCAGGCGAAATCCTGGGACAGGCCGGCGCCTTCGGTCTGGGCCTGATGCGCCTTGACCGCATTGAGGACGATCTTCGAACGACATCCGGCGACCTGAAGCTGAACATCGCCCCGTGGCTGGCGCATATAACCCAACAGCCGGCAACGTAATACACAGGTTTTACTTCGAGCTTTTGGAAACAAATACATATGGTTAACATAAGACATAACGTCTGAGATTGCCGCGTGACGACCTCGACGTCCGGACGGTTCAATCCGCGCACGGCGGAGAAATCGTGTCATATGTATCTGAGGCGCAAGGTTGCTGAACTTCCAAAAATGGCATAACCTCCCCGATAAGCGCTTCGGGGGGAGTTTAGCGACGCCTTCTCCCACACAAACGGAGAAGACCCATGGCCCAAAACGCAACGCCGCTGATGTTTCAGCCGCTGGTCAAATACTTCGAGTTCAATGGCCGCGCACGGCGCAGTGAATACTGGCTGTTTTTCCTTTTCCAGGTGCTTGTCAGCATTGCGCTGAGTGTGCTCGGCAGCATCGGTGAACTCAAAATCCCGATGGATGCCCTCAGTGGCCTGTTCTCCCTCGCCATGCTGATCCCGAACATATCGGTCGGCGTCCGCCGCTTCCATGACATCAACCGCACCGGCTGGTGGACGATCTTCCAGCTCGTTGTCCTGCTCGTCGCTGCGATCGCCTACTTCGTCGTCAACGGTCCAGCCTTCATTGCAACCCTTGGTGAGGTCGACTGGCAATCCATCGAAGCCGGAGATGGTACCGCCGCCATGGACCTGTTCCGAAGTCTCGCACCCTTGTTCCTGTGGGTCTTTCTGCCGGCGTGGATCGCGAGCCTGGTGACCTTCGTCTTTCACGTCCTGGACGGAACCCGCGGCCCCAACCGGTTTGGGCCCGACCCCAAGGGCGCGTCCGCCGACGCCAGCGTTTTCTAATCACAACCCACCGGGCCTTAGGGGGCACCATGACCAACGTTCCTTTGATATTTCAGCCACTGGTAAAGTACGTCGAGTTCAACGGGCGGTCTCGCCGCAGCGAATTCTGGCTATGGGTGCTTTTCCGCTTTCTCGTC
>CAMLLA010000464.1 GCA_946480525.1 uncultured Asticcacaulis sp.
CGGGAAAGGCTTCTGGATCCTGCATGGCGGCCTGAGTCCAGGCGATGACCTGGCTGCCGGCGCGGACGAGAACCCCGCCCAGCGTCGTGTCGACAGCCGCCTGGCGCAGGACGATTGGATTATGTGGCCACAACCGCAGGGCATCGAGGCACAGGCCATAGATGTCCTCTCCGCGCCTCCACGCCGCGACCATTCGCTCGCGCAAATCCTTGTCCGAGACTGCAACCATGAAAATCCGGGCGAAAGTCGAAGCCGTGGTGTCGATGGATCCGACCAGCATCCCGCCCAGCGAGCGCCGGACAGCGTCATCGTCCAGCCGCCCGTCGCGCAGCAGTTGTCCCATCAGGTCGTCGCCCGGCGCATTGTCCCGCCGGCGGCGCGCGATCTCTTCGGAAAACCACGCCTGCATATAGGGCGCGGCCCTGAGCGCACGGCCCTCGATCTCCTTGTCGCCGCCGAGATTGAGGAAGGTGTGGGCGAAGATGGCGCGCACCGCGTCCTTGAAAAAGCGGTCGTCGGCCGGTGCGATGCCGAACAGCCGCCTGGCCGTCGCGGCCGCGACGGGACGGGCATAGTGGGCGATGGCGTCGAAGCTCAGGCCTGCATCCTTCAGGCGCGTCCCCGCCTCCTCACGCACATCGTCGGCGATACGTTTGAAGTCGAGTTGGCCCAGGGCGGCATAAAGCCCCTGGCGCTCCAGCATGTGGGTGGGTGAGCGGTCCATGCCGAGGATGAACGGCCCGCCATTAACAGCCGTAATTCTCTCGGCATTGACCGGCGCGATCAGGAAGTCGAGATCGCGCCGCAGCACTTCGGTGACGTCCGTGTGGCGGACGGCGATGACGCGGTTGCCGAAGGACAGGGGCCGACCATTGCGCCGCGACAGCCTGACGGCCAGGCCTGCCAGCAGGCCCGGCACGGCGCGCGAGGTCAGAATATCCGCAAACGGAGCAAATCCACGCAGCGGGGTGGCGACATCCGGCAGTGGTTCACTCACACCATCCCCCAACTTTCAGTTGAATGGATAACAGCATTACCGCAAACCGGTCAGGTATTCAATGCATGAAGCCTGACCAGGAATGAAACGCCGGGATATGGAAAGGGCCTTTTGTCAGGGCGCTTCCCATTCGATGTGAACTACCTTGTAGCCGCCGTCTTTCAGGGTTTTGAGCAAAAGAGGCAGGGCTTCCGCTGTCGGACCGTTTGCATCGTGCAGCAGGATTATCCCGCCGCTCGACGTTTGGAGCCGGGACACCAGTCGGTCCCGCAGCATTTCCGACGTGTCGGCGGGCTGCCAGTCGTCTATTCCAAGGTCCACTGACAGAACCGTCATGTCGCGCGTTTTCAGGGCGTCCATCATGGTCGGCGTTTCTGCGAGAAACGGAAAGCGATAAGCCGCCGGCGACTGATTGAATATAGTCTTGTAAGCCTCGACCGTTTTATCGAGATCGGCCAGTTGTTCCGCAGGCGTCATTTTTGACAGGTCAGGGTGGGTGTATGAGTGAATCCCGACGGAATGCCCCTCTGCCGCCTCTTGCTGCGCGATAGCGGGATTGTCACGGAGGTTCTGCCCGACGGTAAAGAAGGTGGCCTTCACGCATTGGGCGCCCAGCGCATCCAGGACCTTGCGCGTCAGCCCCGGCGAAGGACCGTCGTCAAAAGTAAGGACGACCTCGCCTGGCTTGAGGAGGGGAAGCGGACCGTGCTGGGCCGTTCCGTAAGCCGCATATTTGCGCGGCAGCGTAATGGTGCGCTCCGTCCCCAGGGCGTCGGCCCCGCAGGCAACGCCGATGCTGCGGGACACCGTGATCGTCACTGCGACGGCCGCAGTCTGCTTTTCGCCGGTCGTCGCCGTGATGGTAATGCCATAGGTGTTGCCGCCGGAATCCGCCGAGAAGACCGGGGCGCTTTTAAAGCTGACCTGGCCGGTCGCGGGGTCTATGGAGAACTTCGCCGCGTCCTTTCCGGACAAACTGTAGCTTATCGTCTGCCCGGAAGCGGAAGCCTGCGCCGAATAAACGGTGCCGGTTTTCCCCTCCATGACCGTGGCCGTAAGCGACGAAGAAAAAACCGGCACGGGACCGGTCGGGCCTGATGCGCCGCCGCCGGAAATTCCGGTGCTGCCGGCGGCCGCGCCGCAAGCGGTCAGCACCGCGAGCGCCGATATAATGACAACTGAGCGCAGCCCGATACCACGGCTGCGAACGGACCAACCGGACATGTATTTTACTCCCGTATCTTTGTTTTCGTCGATGCGCACGAATAGGGCACCTCTTGACGGGTGCATTTCACAGGCGGGTCCTTACGTCGGAGTCCCGTGACCGGCGATTAATTATCATATATAAAATATTACTTATTTTGTAAACCTGCATATAAAATTCGTTTTTATATACAAATACGTATTGCTGGCCGGACGAGATGCAGACGGCGTTTCATGGCTCCACTCACCGCCAGTTCGCTTTCCTGACGGACGATGCCGCCCACCCTGGATTACAATGGGTATGGTGCGTTCATGGCCGCCACCACGCATTAAGGGTGCATTTTGTTTGCCCGGCGCGGCAAACGCGATAACACTGTGATCATGTCAGACGACCTGATCGACCGCATATACGAATGCTCGGTGGTTCCCGAACTGTGGCCGGACGTGCTCGATGAGCTGGCGGCCATGTGTCATGCCCACGGCGGACTTTTGTTCGCCGTCCGCGACCGCGTACTGAACTGGACCGCATCGCAGGACCTCGAGGACGTGTTCACCGCCTATGTCAATGACGGCTGGTTCCGCCGCTGTTCGCGGCGCGTCTGCCTGTTCAGCAGCCAGGAGCCAGGCTTTTGCGTCGAGCACGATTTCTGGACAGAGGACGAAC
>CAMLLA010000465.1 GCA_946480525.1 uncultured Asticcacaulis sp.
TAGGGCCGGTTCGTCATAAAGCAGCGGCAGACCGAATACGCTGAGCTTGGGCTGTGCGGCATTGATGGCGATATCGCGAACCTGCGGTTCCAGGCGCGCGATGACCGCACCGATCAGCGTGCTGCCTTCGAACGGATACATCGGCTTGTCGCCGCCCATGCGTCGGCCCTGGCCACCGGCAAGAATGACGAGCGGAGGTGTGTCGGTCATGCGGGAAGGTTAGGCCTTCGTCGCCGACTCGGCAAGCTTGAGCGTGCGGGCTTCGAACACGGCGACATCACTGCCGCGCGTGATAAAGCGGATACGCGCCTTACCCGACGCAATGGCGGGCAGGGTGTATTCGACCGTGCGGAACTTGGCTTCCGGCTCGAAGACCAGCTTCTCGTTCAGCAACGTCACGCCGTTCACCTCGATATCGAAGTTCTTATGGACGTCCTGGCCCCAATAGGTGACCTGGAGCGCAGAGCCCTTCGGATCCACCGCCATATCGAAAGCGAAAGACTTTCCACTGGTCCACATGATCCAGCGCCCGGCGCGGCCGGCGCGCGAAGTGACTTCGCCGATATCGGTCTCAAACCCGTGGTCGCGCTCGGGCTGCATTTCGCCAAGGCGCATGACGTCGATTGTTCGCGCCTGCAAGGCTGTGCGTTCCTGCTCGGCCTTCAGATAGGCGGCCTCCTCGATCTTCCATTGCTCGGGCGTAAAGCGAGGGAAGTAGACGGCTGAGCGGCGGTGGTACTGGGCATGGAAGGGCTTGAGCGCAACGGCTTGAGGCTCAGCCGCGACGACGAGGTCAGCATTGACCAGGCTTAAGGGATTGTCGCTGACCAGGACAGGCGCGCGCGGCTGATCCGCCGTTCGTGCGGGTCCGAGATCGGCGGCCATGACCATAGGGCCCTTGATATAGGAGACGATGCCGGGCGCGTCCGGAAGGGCTTCAATCTTGACGCTTTGCGGCAAGGTCAGGGTGATGGTGTCGCCGGACTTCCACTTGCGGCGCAGGCGAGCGTAGCCGTCGCGCGGCAAAATGGTCTCGGCCTTGCCGTTGACGACCAGTTTAGGCGCATCGCACCAGGCGGGCAGGCGGAGCGCGATTTCGAAGGTTTTGGGCGACTGCGGCGTGACGCGGATCGTCACCGTCTCATCATGCGGGAACTGCGTCTCCAATCTGAGCTTCGTCTTCTGTTCGGCCCAGTTGACCTCCGACGGAATGAACAGGTTGACGTAGGCTGTGTCGCCAGACCGCCACCACACGCTGTCACCGTGCTTGGCGTGGCTTTCGATGCCCGAACCGACGCAGCACCAGAAGCTGTTCTCCGGCGTCGAATAGACGCGCTCGGAGCCAGAATAGAGCGGCATGAAATAGACGAACATGCCCGTTGCCGGGTCCTGATGCGCCATGATGTGGTTGAGGTGGGCGCGTTCGTAATAGTCGAACCACTTGGCGTCGGGCTGCCAGCTATAGAGATGGCGGGTCAGCTTCAGCATATTATAGGTGTTGCACGCCTCGCAGGTCTTGTCCGTGATGCGCTTGCTGAGCGTATCCGGCGCGCCGAAGTGTTCGCCTTCGGAATTGCCGCCGATGACGTAGGCGTGGTGGTGGACGACACGATCCCAGAAGAAAGAAGCCGTATCGCGATAGCCGGTCTCGCCGGTCACTTCGTACAACCGCGCCAGGCCGATCAGTTTTGGGATCTGGGTGTTGGCGTGCTTGCCCTGAAGCTCGTCGCGGCGTTCCGAGAGCGGCGTCAGGATGGCCTTATGGTAGATGCGCTGCGACAGGTCCAGAAAGCGCTTTTCGCCGGTGCGGGCATAGGTTTCGGCCAGGGATTCGTTCAGCCCGCCGTGTTCCGCCGCAAGGATTTGCTGCATCTGGTCGTCGTTGAGCGGCCCCAGTACGCCGATCAGATAGTCCGACATCTTTACCGCGACGTCCAGCGCCTGGGTGTTGTTGCAGTAGCGATGGGCATCGAGCAGGCCGGCGTGGACCTTGTGCCAGGTATAGATGGGCACCCAGCCGCCATTGAGGTCAAAGCCGTGGCTGGTGATTTTCTTGGCGCGGATTTCCTCGTAGACGATCTTGCCATCAACGATCTTGCCGCCGCGCTCGACGGTCGTGCCACCGATATAGCCGTCGCCGTGCTTGGCCTGGATAGTGGCCATTTCGGCGACCGTGTGATCGACGCGCGCCTTGAAATCCGGATCGCGGGTCTGGCCATAGACCAGGGAGCAGGCGGTCAGATAGTGGCCGAGTGTATGGCCGGCAATGCCCATATTCTCCCAGCCGCCATAGACCGCGCCCTTCGGGGACAGGCCTGCGCTGACATAGAAGTTGTGCAGCAGGCGCTCAGGGACAAGCGTTTTCAGGTACTTGCCGTTCGTATTAACGGCGGTTTGCCAGATTGACGGCGTCAGCGTCACGGCTTCGAGCGGGAAGGGCTCGACTTTCGGGCGCGCTGGCGCGGCCTGAAGGTTGACGGCAGGCAGGAGCGACAAGGCCGCTCCGCTTAATAGAAACTGGCGCTTGTCGATCCTGATCATGTCTTTGTCTTACAGCTCGCGAACCGCGACGGTTTCCTTGGCGTCCGTCTTGAGTTCGTTCTTGAGACCATACTTGAAGCCGCCGGCGGTGATTTCGAAGACGTCGCCGTCCTGGGTCTTAATGCCGTCGGCGAAGGAGGCGGTGGCGGTGCCGAAGCAGTGGACGTGGACATCGCCCGGCTGACGGAACAGGCCGTACTTGAAGTGGTGGTGTTCCAGGTTGGCCAGGGTGTGGGACATGTTGTCCTCGCCCGAGATGAAGGGCTTTTCCCAGATGACGTCATTGCCGCGCCAGATGCGGGCCGTGCCTTCGACGT
>CAMLLA010000466.1 GCA_946480525.1 uncultured Asticcacaulis sp.
CGTCCTGGTACGCTTATGAATCCCCATCCGCCACGACGGCGAACGGCGAGCCCTTCGACACCGACCAGTTGGCGGCCGCGCACAAGACCCTGCCGCTTCCGAGCATCGCCGAGGTCACCAATCTTGAGACCGGGCGCAAGATCCGCGTCCGCGTCAACGACCGCGGACCATTCGTGGATGGCCGGGTCATCGACCTGTCTCGTGAAGCGGCAAAGGCTTTGGGCACCTACAATAGCGGTACGGCACGCGTGCGCGTCACCTTCCTGGGCCCCGCAAATCCACGAGACGCGGCAAGGGCTTACGGCGGTCCCGCCCGTGTATCGGACGACAATCAAAGCTATATCGTTCAGATCGGCGCCTTCTCCCAACGCGGTAATGCCGAGGCCGCGCTGGATCGTCTGGACAATGCGAACCTGCGCGAACGCAATGGTCTATATATCGTCTATCTCGGACCCTTTTCCGGAGCCGCCAGGGCAGAGACTCAGCGACAGCGCGCCATTAGCGCCGGCTTCGCGGACTCGGTCCTGCGCCGCGACAACTGAAAAATTGTCTTGAGATTGCCGGTCAACCCGGTCTATCTGCGACCCTGTGAACACGATATCCAACCCCTCCATGACGGCGACACGTGGCCGCTTTATCGCCTTCGAAGGCGGTGAGGGCGCGGGCAAGTCCACGCAGGTCAAAGCCTTGGTCCAACGCCTGCGGGACATGGGACTTGAGGTCGTCCAGACGCGCGAGCCGGGCGGCTCTGAAGGCGCTGAAGCCTTGCGCGACCTGCTGGTACAGGGTGACGCCGGCCGCTGGTCACCGATGAGCGAACTCCTGATGATGTACGCATCGCGCTCGGATCACCTGGAAAAGGTTATTCGCCCAGCGCTTGCGCGCGGCGCGTGGGTGGTCTGCGACCGCTTCGCCGATTCGTCCCGCGCCTATCAGGGCGCGGGCGGCGGTGTCGCGCCGTACATCATAGAACAGATCGATTCCGCCGTCGTCGCCGAGACCCAGCCCGACCTGGTCATCGTCATGGACATGCCGGTAGAAGCCGGACTGGCACGCGCCGCTTCACGTGCCGACAAAGAAAACCGCTTCGAATCCAAGGGACTGGCCTTCCACGAACGTCTGCGTGAAGGCTTTCTCAGCCGCGCCGTCGCCATCCCCGAACGCTATCGGATCATCAATGCCGACCAGACCATCGCGATCATCCGGGACCAGGTCTGGGACACGGTCAGCAGCACTTTCGACGAACTTCGAGGCCAGTAGCATGTCTGACGCCGTCCTGACACACCCCAGGGACACGTTTGCGCTCGAGCACGTCGACACCCAGGACGCCGCTTTTATCTCTGCCTATGACCGTAACCGGCTGCATCACGCCTGGCTGTTGTGCGGGCCGCAAGGCCTGGGCAAGGCAAGCTTCGCGTTTCGATGCGCGCGCTTCCTTCTGGGGACCGCGCGCGATCCCGAGTTCGGTGCGCTCGGCATGTCGCCAGAGGATGCCGACGTCCGGCTGATTACGGCACAGGCGCATCCGGACCTGCTCGTGCTGGAACGCGAGATGGGCGAAACCAAGCTGAAGAAGAATATCAGCGTCGATGCCGTCCGCGAAATCGGCGAATTCTTTTCCAAGGCGCCGTCGCGATCGCCCTACCGGGTCTGCATCGTCGACTCAGTTGATGATTTAAATATCAATTCTGCCAATGCCTTGTTGAAAATTCTTGAAGAACCACCTCACAAGGGGATCATCTTCCTGATCTCGCACTCACCCGGAAAACTCCTGGCCACCATCCGTTCGCGCTGCCGCCGGCTGAACTTTGCTACCTGGACGGACGCCGCCGTCCGGACTTTTGTGCAGAACCGGATGGAGGTCGAGGAAGAGCATGTCGGCCGGCTGGTCCGTCTGGCGCACGGCGCGCCGGGCAGGGCGCTGGGCCTTGTCGAAGAAGGGGCTCTGGATCTTGACGCCTTCGCCGGCAAGCTTCTGTCGCCGCAGAAACCCGACCGTAGCGAACTCATGGCCATGGCCGCGCAGTTCAAATCATCGTCGGCCAAGTCCGACGGCGCGCGCCGTTTCGCCACCTTTATCGCCTGCCTGAGCGATCGCATCCAGGACCGCGCACTCAGCGCCGAGACGCCACAAATTGGCCAATCCTTTGCACAACTCTGGTCGAGGCTCAGTAATAGTGTTGCCGAAATCGAATCCGTCAATCTTGACCGTGGAGACTATTTTTGGTCAATTTACAGCGACTTGTCGCGAATAAGCTAAGATTGTATGTGAACTTATATGGTTGATTGCCTTTATATTGATTCCCACGTCAATTTACACGCACCGCAATTCGACGAAGACCGCGATGAAACCATCAGGCGCGCCCGCGAAGCGGGGGTCGGGCTGATGATCAACATCTGCGACCGGGTATCCAACTTCGAAGCGGTCTATGCCATTGCCGAACAGAACCCTGACATCTGGGCCACAGCCGGCACGCATCCGCACGAGGCAAAAGAAAACCCGGACCTGACTATTTCTGACCTGCTGACGCTCGCTGAAAAGCCAAAAGTCGTCGGTATCGGAGAATGCGGGCTTGATTTCCACTACGATTACAGCCCGCGCGATGTTCAGGCGGCCGTTTTCCGCGCCCATGTCGCCGCCGCGCGCGAAAGCGGTTTGCCGCTTGTCGTGCACACGCGCGAGGCCGACGACTGGATGGGGCAAATCCTCGAAGAAGAGTACGCTAAGGGCGAATTTAAACTGCTTTTGCACTGCTACACTAGTGGCGCTGACCTGGCGAAGCGTGCCGCGGCCCTTGGTGCCTGGTTTTCCGTATCCGGCATTGCGACGTTCAAGGCAGCCCAGGATGTAC
>CAMLLA010000467.1 GCA_946480525.1 uncultured Asticcacaulis sp.
ACACCTGGTCGGTGTACATCTCCATCTTGGCGTGTTCGACCCAGTCTTCCGAATCGCCGCCATTTTCCGCGATCGAGATGATATTCCGCAGCGAATTCATCGGGTTGCGGCCACCATCGGCGGTCGCGGCCTCTTCGTCGAAGCCGTAGGTCTGGTTCTTGTAGCCCCAGTGGGCGGCAACGCCTTCCTCGGCGATCCGATCCATCTCATGGGTGCGTATCTGCATTTCGATGCGCGTACCCTTATGGCCCACCACAGTGGTATGCAGGGACTTGTAGTTATTGGCCTTGGGCGTTGAGATGAAGTCCTTGAACCGGTCCTGAACGCAGGGCCAGGCGCGGTGGAGCGTCCCCAGCGCCCGGTAACATTCTTCGCTGTTACTGACGACGACGCGGAAGGCATAGATATCGGAAAGCTGAGCAAAACCAATCGATTTGCGCTGCAACTTCTTCCAGATCGAATAGGGTGATTTCTCACGGCCAGAGACGCGGGCCGAAATACCGACCTTTTCCAGCTTGGCGGCGATGTCGCGGGCGATGGCGCGGATGGCGTCACCCTTCTCCTCCCGCATTTCCTTCAGGCGCAGGATGATCGCCGCATGCGCCATCGGGTTGATGTGCGAAAACGCCAGGTCTTCGAGTTCGGTCGCAAACCGGTTACAGCCGATCGAGCGCGCCAGCGGGGCGTAGACTTCCAGGGTCTCGCGCGAAATCCGCTCACGCTTTTCCGGCGCAACGAAATGGAGCGTGCGCATATTGTGCAGGCGGTCGGCCAGCTTGACCAGCAGGACGCGGATGTCCTTGGAGATCGCCAGGATGAACTTGCGCAGGTTCTCCGATTGCTTGGTGTATTCCGACTGCAACTCAAGCCGTGTCAGCTTGGTGACGCCTTCGACAAGGGTGGCGATTTCATCGCCGAACTTGCCAGCGATCTCCTCGCGCGTCGCCGGCGTGTCCTCGATCGTGTCGTGCAGAAGCGCCGTGGCGATCGCCGCGGTATCGAGCTTGTAATCTGTCAGGATGCCGGCGACTTCGATCGGGTGGGCGAAATAAGGATCGCCGGACGCCCTAAGTTGCGCGCCGTGCATCCGCATGGCGTAGACATAGGCACGATTGAGCAGCGCTTCGTCCAGCGTCGGATCATAGGCCGCCACGCGTTCGATCAGTTCGACCTGACGCAGAAATTTCGGCCGGTTGGCCGCCATGACCTTGGCCGGATCGCCGGCATCGGGCACGGGACTGCCTCCGCCGGACGGCGGTGTGTTTCTGGCAATCTGTTCACCCTCTGCGGACATGCAACTCAAACCCTGATCTGACACGGAAATGCTGGGGTTTCACTGTCTCATGCATCTTCGAAACAGCCAAACAAAAAAGGCCCGGGAAGCTTGCCCCGGGCCTTCTATATAATCTCTTACCCGGAACGTTTTTAGTAACGTTCTTCCTGGCCACCATCGCGGTCGGATTGCAGGGCGCGGATCAGGTCGCCTTCCGACATCTGCTGGTGGGCCGGATCGGCCAGCAGGGCCAGGGTTTCGGCTTCTTCCTCGGCCTCGGTGCGCTCATCGACGCGCTGCAGCGACGCGATCAGGCTTTCGGTCAGGGTGTTGGGCGCCAGGACGCCGTCGGCGATTTCACGAAGCGAAACGACCGGGTTCTTGTCGTTATCACGGTCGACCAGGATGGACGAACCGCTGGAGATGGCGCGGGCGCGATGGGCGGCCAGGAGAACGAGGTTGAAGCGGTTGTCGATCTTTTCGACGCAATCTTCGACGGTGACGCGAGCCATACGGTTCCCTTTGTCTGAACGTAAAGCGCGCCGTCGCCCGAAGAGATTCTCTTTGGACCCGGCGCAAGGCAGATAACAATTGCCGCCTGTCTACTCTCTCGCCTCACCAAATACAAGAAAATCCTGCATCCCGGTCATCAGGTGTGATCCACCGGTCATTGACTCGCCCGCGCGGTGGCCCTAAGGGCACGCCCATGTCCATGCTGCCGAACCCAGAGACCAAATACCGCCCGTTTTCGCTGGGCGTCGACATGTCCGACCGGACCTGGCCGTCGAAGACGATCACCGCGCCGCCGCGCTGGCTGTCGACCGATCTTCGCGACGGCAACCAGGCCCTGGCCGATCCAATGGACGTCGAGAAGAAAATGATCTTCTTCAACCTGTTGCTAAAGGTCGGCCTCAAGGAGATCGAGGTCGGATTCCCGTCCGCCGGGGCAACCGAATTCGATTTCGTGCGCAAGCTGATCGAAGAAAACCTCATCCCCGACGACGTGACGATCCAGGTCCTGACGCAGTCGCGCGAGGACCTGATCAAGCGCTCGTTCGAATCCCTGCGAGGCGCCAAACAAGCGATCGTCCACCTGTACAACGCCACCTCGCCGTTATTCCGCCGTGTCGTATTCGGCATGGAAAAGGCCGACGTCCTGGCCCTGGCCGTCAAGGGTGCGACGCTTCTGCGCGACGAAGCCGCCAAGCAGCCGGAAACGCGCTGGTCGTTCGAATACAGCCCGGAAACCTTCACCGCCACCGAGCCGGAATTCGCGCTTGAGGTCTGTGAAGCCGTGATCAACGTCCTCAAGCCGACGCCGGACAATCCACTCATCCTGAACCTGCCGGCGACCGTCGAGGTCGGCGGGCCGCACACCTATGCCGACCAGATCGAATGGTTCGGCCGCCATATCTCAAACCGCGAAAGCGTCTGTATCTCGCTGCACCCGCATAACGACCGTGGCACGGGTACGGCCGCGGCTGAACTGGGCTTGCTGGCCGGCGCCGACCGCGTCGAAGGCTGCCTGTTCGGCAATGGCGAGCGCACCGGCAATGTCGATATCGTGACCCTGGCGCTC
>CAMLLA010000468.1 GCA_946480525.1 uncultured Asticcacaulis sp.
CTGCTCCAACCAACCGGGCTTCATCGTCCGCGCCAAGCTGACCGACAACACCTTTGACCGCATGGTGCCGTGCAGCGCCGCCGCGGCCCTGGGCGGTTGCACCTTCACCAACTCGGCCGATGCGGCTGCCGGCGCCAATGGCGATTACAGCTCGATCCTGAAGAAGGCCGGCTATACCTGCACCGTTGCAGAATTCAACGTTATCGGCACGCAGGAAAGCACCAAGCGCGACTATGTCGAGTTCAAGTGCCCCGAACAGCCCTGGGGCCTGGTCGGCTTCGTGCCGCAGGCGGGCAGCACCGCCGGCGTTTCGGTTACTGACTGCTTCCTGGTCAAGACCCGCAACCGCACCTGCTCGATCACCACGGATGACATGCTGAAGGCCCAACTCGACAAGCTGATCAAGCTGGCCGAGCCGAAGAAGGGCTGCGACATCAAGGACGTCAAGTATCTCGGTGAATCGGCCGGCGTACAGGGCGGCCTGATCGCGGAAATCGCCTGCGTCAACAAGCGCGGCTACATCGTCGTGGTTGAAAAGGACCGCAACAGCATTTCGCTGGCCACACCTTGCCATATCGCCAAGGCGCACAACGACCCGCAACAATGCACGATCGCCGGCAACGGCACCTACCTCGCCAACGACTAATTCATCGACGGCAAACTGTTCAGGCCCGCGGGGAACACCCTTGCGGGCCTTTTTTTTGAGGACAAGACGATGGTTCAGCATTCACGAGCCGGTGTTGGCGCCATAAGCCTGGCCACCGTCATACTGCTTGGCGGCTGCGATATGCTTGCGCCGAAACCCAAGGACATGTCGGCGCAAGCGGTTCCGCCGCCGCCGTCAGGGGTGGCGCAGCTGTTCGCGGATGGACAAACGGTCAGCCTGCAAGTCCGGCCCGGCGACTGCGCCAAAACCGACTGTCACGTGTTCAGAGACGGACGCTGGCGTCCCATGCCCAAGGTCTCGGTGCGCACCCTCCCCTTGCTCGCCATCAGCGAGGCAACCGGCTCGGATTACAGCGAAGGTCTGTGGCGCTCGGTCGCGCCCGGCCGCGCGATTCTGATCAATGCCGGTGCGGCCCGACAAACCATCGCGGCAGGGCATCTCGACGGCTTGCGCATCGGGTTGAGCGAGGGCACGCGACGCAAATACCTTACCGCCTACGCCATAGAGAACAAAGGTGCGGCTGGCGGTCTTGCTCTTGGCGACGGCCGCACAGCCGCGCCCGTTAAGGCGGAAATCGTCGTCCACGGCGGCAAGGCCTGGCTGTTGCAGCAACGCATCGACCGCTCGGCCAATCTGGTCGATCTTTTTGCCGTCGCGGCACGTCCGGAACTTATCCATTGCCTGCCGGGGCTGGCGATTGACGCCAGCCAGTGGGCGGGGCCGATAGAGCGGGCGCTGTCACCCAATCTCTTTGTGTCCCGCGCCGTCGACAGCGGAGCGGATACCAGCCGCCGTCGGGCCATCGCCACCGCCTGCCCGGCAAAACCCGCCAAACCGGGCCTCAGAGAGCGGCTGGGTCTATAGAGATTCCATAAAGCGGCAAGACTCACCCAGCGATGGCCGGATGATCTCATCGTCACGCATGACGACATGGCCGCGAATGATGGTTGCCTTGGGCCAGCCTGTGATTTCCATGCCGTCGAACGGCGTCCACCCGCAGCGCGAACGCATGTCCTTGTGTTGCAGGACGCGTCTGGCCTTAAGGTCGACCAGGGTGACGTCGCCGTCATAGCCTTCAGCCATCCGCCCCTTGCCCGCGACACCAAAGACGCGCTGAGCGCCTGCCGAGGTCAGATCAACCAGCCGTTCGAGACTTAAGCGCCCGTTGGCGACATGGTTGAGCATGACCGGCAACAGCGTCTGCACGCCCGGCATGCCAGAAGGCGATTGCGGATACGGCTTGGCTTTTTCTTCCAGCGTATGCGGCGCATGGTCGGAACCCAGAACGTCGGCGATTCCCCCCGAAATCCCGCGCCACAGACCGTCGACGTGATATTGATCGCGGATCGGCGGGTTCATCTGCGCCAGTCCCTTCAGACGCTCATAGGCTTCGGGCGCCACCAGGGTCAGGTGCTGCGGCGTAATCTCGACCGTTGCGATATCCTTGTGCCCCGCCAGGAACTCGATCTCTTCGCGCGTTGTCACGTGCAGGACGTGGATACGCTTACCGGCCTGACGGGCCAGGCGCACGAGACGCTGGGTCGACTGGATGGCCGACTGGGCGTCGCGGACAAAGTCGTGGCTGGTCCAGTCGCCTTCACGCGCCAGCGGCCGACGCTCAGCCAGGCGGTATTCGTCTTCGGAGTGAAAGGTCGCGCGGCGATGGACCGCGCCCAGGACGGCCGCGACACCGGCATCGTCGGCGATCAGAAGGGTACCGGTCGAAGCGCCCATGAAGACCTTGACGCCACAGCACCCCTTCAGGCGTTCCAGCTCCCCCAAGTTATGAATATTCTCATGCGTGCCGCCAACATAGAAGGCGTGGTCGCAATGCATGCGATGGTGCGCGCGCTTGAGCTTATCGGCAAACGCTTCCGGGTCCGTCGTGGTCGGATTTGTGTTCGGCATTTCGAACACAGCGACCACCCCACCAAGCACCGCCGCCTGGCTGCCGGTCTCAAGATCTTCCTTCCATTCCAGCCCCGGCTCGCGGAAATGGACCTGGGTATCGATCACGCCAGGCATGGCCAAAAGGCCGGTGGCGTCGAAGATTTCCGCGGCGCTGTCCTGCGACAGGTCGCCGAAAGCAGTGAACTTGCCGCCGGAAATCCCTATGTCACCGCGGCCTCGACCGGCGTGGTTGATAATATCGGCGTTGCGGATGATCAGGTCGAAAGTACGG
>CAMLLA010000469.1 GCA_946480525.1 uncultured Asticcacaulis sp.
GCGCTGGCCTTCGATCATCGTGGCTTTGGGCAAAGCGGCGGTCAGCCGCGCCAGCTGGAAAACCCGTATGCCAAGGCCGACGACATTTCGGCCGGGCTCGACGCGCTTCTGGCCAGTGGGGCCTGGCGCGGCCTGCCCGTTGTGGGGCTGGGCGTGTGCGCCGGCGGCGGATACATGGCGCATGCCGTCGCCAATGATCCGCGCTTCACCCACTTTGCCGGTGTCGCCGGTGTGTATAATGACGCCTCCCAGATGAAGGCTGGTATGGGGCAGGCCTACGACGCCGCCAAGACCCGCGCCCAGGCGGCGCTCGAAAGATACGAAACAACCGGCGCGGCTGAAACCATCCCGGCGGTGGCAGCCGATCTCGGCGACGTGGCGATGCCCCTGCGTGAGGCCTATGACTATTACGGCACGCGGCGCGGTCAGGTGCCCAACTATGTCAACGGCTTTGCGGTTCAGTCACGTCTGTATACGCTCGATTTCGATGTGCAATCGATCGCCGCCAGGCTGAGCGTCCCCGCGATCATGGTCCACTCCGAAAAAGCGCTGGCGCCCGGATGGGCCAGGGCCTTCTACGGAAAGCTTGCAGGCCGCAAGCAGGAACTATGGCTGGACTGACTTCTACGATGATCCGCGCCTGATCACTGCGGCAACGCAAGCTATCGACACCTTCATTTCCCTTGAGCGCGAACTCACAGGCCATGATGCGTCAGCATCCATAGCGCCATAAGCACCATCAGGACGTTTTCGGTCAGCGAGACGAAGCCCAGCGGCACATTGCTGTCGCCACCGACGCAGGCGCATTTCAGCTCGCGCCTGTCGATATAGACGGCCTTATAGACCGAAACCGCCCCGACCGTACCGATGAACAGGGCGACCGGGATCGAAAGCCAGTTGAACACCCCGGCGATCATCAGCACGCCGGCTCCGAATTCGGCGAACGGGTAGATATAACCATAGGGCACCCACCGTTTCGCCAGCACGTCGTAGTTCAGGAACATGGTCGAGAATTTTTCGACGTTCTGCAGCTTCAAAACCGCCAGGACGACCATGCTGAAGGCGATAAACAGCTCGACAGCACGCACCGTCAGCGGGGATCCGGTCAACAAGTAGCTGACGGCCGCCGCCATCAGCGCCGTTCCGGCAAAGACCGCCAGGACGGGCGTGTAGGTCGGCGTTTTCGGATCGGGCACGGTATGGCCGAAATAACGGCGCAGATCGTCATAACCGCCGATGCGTTGTCCACCGATAAAAGCCTGTGGCGTTGTCGCGACCCCATGTTCCGTCTTGAAGGCGTCGGTTTCTTCCCGGGTCTTGAGCCAATGGTCTTCGACGGCAAAACCTTTGGATCTCAACAGGTGCAGTGCCTTCAGGCCATAAGGGCAGGTGTGGGCGTCCATCACCATGCGGTAAAGTACGGCGTTTTTTGTTGGCTGGGTCATATGTGCAATCCTCTCGATTGCTCCCTATATGGGGTCTGTACCATGGTACGGAGTCAAGCCTGTGGATCACAATATGACGATCTCCATCCTGGCCAGAGAGGGCGGCGTAGGCGTTGAGACGGTGCGCTACTATCAAAGGCGCGGCCTCCTCTGCGCACCCGAACGCAGCGGTGGCAATGGCCTGTCCGGCGGAGTGCGGCGATATGGTCGCGACGACCTGCGCCGCCTGCGATTTATCCGTCAGGCGCAGGGCTCGGGCTTTACGCTGGAAGAGATCGGTGAACTGCTGGCGCTCGATGCCGGCCACGACCGGCCGCGGGCACAGACCCTGGCGCAGGCGCGCATCAAGGCGCTGGATGCAAAGATCGCAGAATTGCAGGCGGCCCGGGCAGCGCTTAAGCGACTGGCGCACGACTGCGCCCATTCGGACGGCCCCTGCCCTATCCTCTCGGCGTTTGAAATGGCCTGAGTCTGCTGACGGTTTCTCGCGACTCAGGTCACCATGAGACGGCATGGATTTCTACTACGCCCATATCGACACGCCCGTTGGCCCGGCCTCGCTCACCACCGACGCAGACGGAGCACTGGTCGAGTTCTACTTTCTCAACGAAGACAGCCTGAAACCTAAAGTCGGCGTGCCAGGCAAGGCGACGCTTGCGCCCGATCGGTTGCGCAATGCTGAACGCCAGATCCAAGACTTCTTCGCCCGTAAGCGCACGACATTCGATTTGCCTGTGAATCCTGCCGGCACGCCTTTCCAGCAAAAGGTCTGGCGCGCCCTGCTCGACATCCCGTTCGGCCAGACGATTTCCTATCAGCAGCTGGCGATCACCGTCGGCGATATCAACGCCATGCGCGCGGTCGGCGCGGCAAACGGCAAGAATCCGGTGTCGCTCGTTATCCCGTGCCATCGCGTCATCGGCAAGAATGGCAGCCTGACCGGCTATGGCGGCGGCCTGGCGCTCAAGAAATGGCTTTTGGAATTCGAGTCACCGCAGGGCGCGTTGCTGTAAAATATTTCAGCCCATCCCTGTTCTGCGGGCTCGCACAGCAGTACCATCGCGTCGTTCGGGGGATATCATGAAATCCGCAATTGCCGCGCTTTTTGCCGCCTCTTTGCTGCCGGCCGCAGCCGGTGCCAAACCACCCGCCGAAGTGGTCGAGGCTGCCGTCCGAATGGGTGCGACCGACGACCCGCCACCGCACTATAAGCCTGTCGGGCGCGGCATGATCAGGTCCATCTCGCTGACCGGCGGCAAGACGCCCGACTGGCTGATCGACGGTGAAAAAAGCGGCATGCCGGTCAGGAACTGCGGCACAGGCGGCTGTAATATCGAAATGTGGTCGCAACAACCAGATGGCCATTACGCCCTCGCATATTCCCATTAC
>CAMLLA010000470.1 GCA_946480525.1 uncultured Asticcacaulis sp.
CGGTCGCTGGGCGGCTGCCGCTACCACGTCATGCATCCGGGAGGGCGCAACTATGAAACCCTGCCGCTCAATGCCAATGAGGCCGAGGGACGAAGGCTGGCACGGTTTGAAGCGCCGACCCATACGGCCGGCCGCGTGCGCATCCCGGCGCTGCATATCAACCCGGATTACCCGCATACCCTCGACCTGAGGCGGCCCGTGTAGACCTCACGGCCGTTTCGCGCTATGGATGAGGCCTGTCCAAGGGGGGCTTCATGAAAAAGAAATCGGGCGGCAACGCCGTCGTGTTCGTCACTGCGACTGTGATCGTAGCGGGTGGTCTGGTCCTTGCCTTCGCGCAGGACTGGAAGACAGGGCGCAACGGCCTTGTCGACTATGCCCGCGCCGAGATGGGCGACGCGAAACTCCAGTATGAATTTGGCCAGAAAGAGTTAAAGGACAAGACCCTGACGGCGAGCCCTGAAAAGGCGCGTATCTGGTTCGAAAAGTCCGCGAAGAACGGCTATGTGCCGGCGATGATGACGCTGGGCGACATGTACAACACATCCGCCGCCAAACGTGACGGCGATGCGGCTTGCCACTGGTATGAGGAAGCTGCGAAAAAGGGCCATGCCGAAGCCATGCGCAATATCGGCATGTGTCACCAGATCGGCCGGGGTTCCGTTATGCCGAATGAAAAGACGGCCAACGAATGGTTCCGCAAGGCGGCGGAAAAGGGCGACCTCCCGGCGCACAGCGCGCTGGCCGCCAATCTGCTGAATTCCGGTGAAGACGCCGAAGGGCTCAAATGGCTGAACAAGGCGGATGCGGCCGGATCAGCCGACGCCACCAACCTGATCGGTGACTATTATTACAACCCCAATAATCCCGCTCGCGATCTGAACAAGGCGTTCGGCTATTTCGGCCGGGCGGCGGAACAGGGCAATACCCGCGCGCAAAGGTCCTACAGCTTTTGCTTCTTTGCCGGGCGCGGCACGGCCAAGGATGGCGCCGAGGCCTATAAGTGGGCGCTGATCGCGCACAAATCCGGCGACAAGGACGCCCAGCCGGCGATCAACTTTCTGAAGCCCCAGCTGACGCCCGCGCAGATCGCCGAAGGGGAAAAGCGCGCCGACGCGTGGTTGATCAAACACAAGCGGTAATGTTTACGCTTAATTAGCCATGTGGCGTCCATTGTCCCGGGAAATTTCCACGACAATGACAAGGACGAGACATGTTCGGAATGGGCCGTAAGACCGCGGACAGCAATTCGCAGGCGGATATTGTATTTGCCGCGATGGATGGACTGGCGTCGCCCGTCATCGTGGCCGGCGCCGAAGGCGTCATCTACTGCAACCCTGCCTTTGCCTCGGCGCTGAACGGCCGCCGCGACCAGTTTACCGGCAAGTCTCTGGCCAGCCTCTACGCGCCCCATCAACCCGAGGGGGGCAGCGGCTTCGACGTCGCCCGTGCGGTCGACGACGGTATCGCCGGATCGGGCAAGTGGTCGGGCGCCGTCGCCCTGTCGCGTATCGACGGGTCGGCTTTCGAAGCCCGGGCCAGCGTCTCGACGGTCATGTCGGCCGGCAAGTCCTATACGGTCGCGCAGTTCCAGGACCAGCAGCAAGGTGGTCTTCAGTCGCGCAAGAAGGAATTCGACGCCCTGGCCTCGACGCTGCAAAGCGAGGTCGGCGTGGCGGTTGAAGCCATTTCCAAGGCCGCCGGCAATCTGGGCGGCGTCGTCACCAGCCTGATCCATTCGGCCGAAGAGACTTCGCGTCAGTCGGAAAGCGTCGTGTCGGTCAACGGCGCCACCGCGAACAATGTCAACGGCGTCGCCGATGCGGCTAACGAACTGACGACCTCGATCGACGCCATCGGCGCGCAGGTCGGCCGCTCTACCCTGATCGCGCGCGACGCCGTGGGTCAGGCTTCAAACACTCAGGTTATCGTCAACCGTCTGGTCGGCGCTGCCGAACGTATCGGCGACGTTATCAAGCTCATCCAGTCGATCGCTTCGCAGACCAACCTGCTGGCGCTGAACGCTACTATCGAAGCGGCGCGCGCCGGCGATGCGGGCCGTGGCTTTGCGGTCGTGGCTTCCGAAGTGAAGTCGCTGGCCAGCCAGACGGCCAAGGCGACCGAGGAAATCTCGCTGCAGATCGCCGACATCCAGGCGGCGACGACGGAAACCGAAGCGGCCATTCGCGCCATCGGTTCGACCATCGAGCAGATCAATGAAATCTCGGGCGTGATCGCCGACACGGTCGAGCGCCAGTCGGGTGTGACCCAGCGCATTTCCCAGAACGTGTCGCTGGCATCGCAGGGGACTGACCAGGTGACGCAAAGCCTGATGACGGTGGCCGAGGTGGCGCGTGAAACGACGGGCGCCGTGACCAAGGTACAGTCGTCGATCGGTCTGGTGTCGGAGCACACGGACAGTTTGCAGGTTCGCATCCAGGGCTTTATCGACCGGCTGCGCAAGGCTGCGTGACCATTACGGGGTCTGGGGCCTGTGGCCCCAGGATTTTAAAACAAAGAAAAAGCCTGCCCTCAAAAAATGGCAGGCTTTTTCTTTGTATCAAGGTTTTGTGGGGTCCCAAGAGACGTTCCTTGGCCCCATGCCCTTAAGCCGGCGCCCAGTCCTGCATCCGTGCCTGCAACTCGCGCAGTTGTTTCGGCGTCCAGGTCAGTTCCAGCTTTTCCAGCTTGCGCATGGCGTCGCGTCGCCCTCTGCGCGCCGCCAGGGCGTACCAGAAATAAGCCTGTTCACGGCTGCGCGGCTCACCGGTATTGGTCAGGTATTTGTCGCCGACGCGCTCGATGGCTTCGTTGTC
>CAMLLA010000471.1 GCA_946480525.1 uncultured Asticcacaulis sp.
TGGTACGCTCTTCGATACCGATCAGACGCTCGCCAAGGATTTCCAGCGCCCGCTTCATGCGATCGACCACCTTCCACTGTTCGGCCAGCTGATCGGACAGTTCGTCGATGGTCTTGGCCTGATGCGCCACCATTTCCTCGAGCGCGACGATACGGTCTTCTGTCGTCATGACCGCTGCCCTTCCGAACGGCGGAAGGGATCGAGCGGATAGGTGCCCAGGATTTCCAGTTTGGTGGCGAAGAACTGGAGCTCCTCCAGCGCCCGGGCCAGGCCGGGATCCGAAGGCCTGCCTTCGACGTCGCAATAGAAGAAGGTCGATGCGAAGACGCCGTTTTCGATATAGCTTTCCAGCTTGGTCATATTGACCCCGTTGGTGGCGAAACCACCCAGCGCCTTATAGAGCGAGGCCGCGACATTGCGGACCCGAAATACAAAACTGGTCATGCACTCGGTCTCGACCGGCGGCGGTGTCACGCGGTCTTCGGTCGTCAGCACCAGGAAGCGCGTCGTGTTGTGGCGGGCGTCTTCCATGTTGCGCTTGAGGATTTCCAGGCCGTAAAGCTCGGCGGCGACTTCGGGTGCGATGGCGGCGCGGCCAGGCTCACGCGACTGCGACAGGGCGCGGGCGGCACCGGCCGTATCATGAAACACCTCAGCCGTAATGCCCAGTTCGCGTAAAGAATTGCGGCACTGGAGCAGGGCCATGGCGTGCGAGGCCGCGACCTTGACATCACTGAGCTTGGTGCCCGGAGGCGCCATCAGGTTCATTTCGATCGGCAGAAACCGCTCGCCGATGATCTTGAGGCCCGAATGGGGCAGCAGGTGGTGGACGTCGGAGACGCGGCCGGCGACGGAGTTTTCGATGGGAATCATCCCCATTTCGCACTCGCCAGACGTCACGGCGGCGAAGGCCGCTTCAAATGTCGGATAGGGCGAGGCGGTAAAGTCGCCAAACCAACGCTTGATGGCCTGATGGCTGAATGCCCCCGGCTCGCCCTGATAGGCGATCTTGCGTGGTGTCGGCGAAGTCATGATTCTGGTGTTCCTCAAACATTGGGCTCAGATTTCCAAATGCGGAGCATTTGGCAAGCGCGACCGCGCGCCCGAGACTGCGCTCATACAGCGAAGCGCTAGCGCATCGCAATGGGCGAGGAGCCCCGCGGCGCTTGAGCGAAAAGATGCGGCGATTTGTCACGAGAAGGCCAAATTTGGCCTTCTCGTGACAAATGCCCGCTTGCGAATTTGCCGGTAGCGTGTCAGAGAGCCAAACGCAAGCAGATGCGTGCCGGACCCTGTTCGGGCGCTGCGATTTCAATTTTATAGGGTATCCCAGGCGATATGAGCGGCGACCTTACAGTAAACAAGATTATGGGCGCGGTCCTGGCGACCGGTCTGGTCATCATGGGTGTCAAGATCGGCGCCGAAATGATCTACGACACGCACGCGCCGAAGAAGCCTGGCTATCTGATCGAAGTTGCCGAGGTTGAAGAAGCCGGTGGTGGCGGCGCTGCCGCCGATACGCCGCCCGACTGGGGCACGGTTCTTCCGGCCGCGGACATCGCTGCTGGTGAAGCCACGTTCAAGAAGTGCTCGAGCTGTCACACCGACACCCAAGGCGGGGCCGACATGACCGGCCCGAACCTGTTCGGTATCGTTGGACGCGCCACAGCGTCGCATGGCAGCTTCGCCTATTCGGACGCCATGGTGGCGCACAAGGCGGAAGCGCCGAACTGGACCTACGACCAGCTCTACGGCTTCCTGGGCGCGCCTCCGAAGTGGGTCAAGGGCACGAAAATGACCTTTGCCGGCGTCAAGAAGCCGGAAGACCGCATCAATCTGATCGCTTACCTGCGCACCATGGGTTCGGCGGGCTACGCCATTCCGGCACCAGACCCCTCGCGTGCGCCTGGCGCGACAGCGACCCCGGCCACGGGCGATGGCGGCGCGGTTGCCGCCGGCACCGAAGCGGCTCCGGCCTCGACGCCTGCCGCCGCGACGGCCAAGGCTTCGGGCACTGCGACCACGACGACGCAGGCCACGGTCAATTCTCCGAATACGCCGGTTCCGTCGGCCGCCAACGCGGGTCACTAAGAACGACGCACGGTTAAACAAAAACCCCGCCGGTTATGCCGGCGGGGTTTTTGTTTGTTTAAAAGGTCGTTCCTAAAGCCTGCGGAAAGCCGTCGGTGCGCCCGAGCCACAGGCGTCGATACGGTTGACGGCGGCGGCAAGCGGCTCAACAGCCACCTTCATATGGTGGGCATTGGCGTGGATGATGTTTTGCTCATCAACCATGATGGCAACGTGCCCCTTCCAGAAGACCAGGTCACCGCGCGCCAGACCGTTAAGATCGGGACGGACGTCGAGCGCTATGCCCAGCTTGGCCTGCATGTCGGAGTCGCGCGGGCAGCCGTAGCCCGAGGCGTAGAGCGCCTGTTGCAACAGGCCGGAGCAGTCGAGGCCGATGCTTTCACGCCCGCCCCACTGGTAAGGCGCGTTGATATAGCTTTCGGCGACGCTGACGAAATCGTCGGCAAAGGCTTCGAAGGTCGACAGATGGCTGGCGAACACCCAGCCCATGTCGTTGATATAGGCAAAGCCGTTCTCGAAGCGCGTGACACTGACCAAGGCGTTGAGACTGATCGCCGTCAGGATCGAGGCCTTGACGTTCGGCGCAACGAAAACATAGGTGCGCAGAGTCGAGACGTAATGGGTCGGCAGGTACCAGTCGTTGCGGAAAGCCGAGACCGGAACATAGCCG
>CAMLLA010000472.1 GCA_946480525.1 uncultured Asticcacaulis sp.
TCGACGGCTGGACTTCGTAGCCGTCGACGGTGACGAGGCGGCCCTGGTCGTCGCGGGCGAAGTTGCCGGCGCGGGTATAGGCGGTTTCGCCTGACGGCATCAGGATCTGGAAGTAGCCCTTGCCTTCGATGGCGAGATCGTAGGGATTGCTGGTCAGGGTAGGGGTGCCCTGGCCCATGATGCGATAGACGCTGCCCGTCTTCACACCGGCGCCGATCTGGATACCGGTCGGAACGACCGTGCCGGAATCCGACGACTGGGCGCCCATGCGCTCGATGTTTTCGTAGAGCAGGTCCTGGAACTCGGCGCGCTGTTTCTTGAAGCCGATCGTGTTCATGTTGGCGATGTTGTTCGAGATGACCTCGACGTTCATCTGCTGGGCGGCCATGCCGGTTGTGGCGGTACGTAACGCTCTCATGGATTATGCTCTACGGATGGCGTTGAAAATGGGTTCCAGATCGCGGCGCGATTTGGCAAGGGCGACCGCCCGCCGCCGCTTTTGCGGCGAGCCCGCGCGGCGCGTGAGCGCAAAGGGAGCGGGATCGTTCGACGGACGGAGAAGGTGAGACTGAGACATCTGAGTGATCACGCAACCTTGCCCAGCCGCTCGATGGCGGTGCGGTTCAGTTCGTTTTGCTTTTCGATCACCGACGCGATGCTCGAATAGGCGCGGTTGATTTCGACGAGCTTGGTGATTTCGGTCATCGGATTGACGTTGGACGATTCCAGCATGCCCTGCTGGACGCGCGCGTCGGTCGCGGGGACCATGGCGCCGGTGCGCAGGCTGTAGGTGCCGTCGCCCTCTTTACGCATGTTGGACAAGCTGTCGGGACGCATGACCTGCAGCTTGCCGACGCGCAGGGGCTGGCCCTGGACCATCTGGGTCAGTATACCATCGGCGCTGATCGTGACTTCGCCGTTCTTGGGATCGATGGTGATCGGCCCGCCGTCGCCCTGGACCTGATAGCCCGATTGGGTTTGCAGCGTCCCGTCCGGGCCAGGCAGGAAGGAACCGTCGCGCGTATAGGCGGTGCCGCGTGGCGTCTGGACGGTGAAGAAGGCGCCGTCGCCGGCTATGGCAACATCGAAGGCGCCGCCGGTTTGGGTCATTGTGCCCTGGCGGAAGTCACGGCCGAGGCCATTGTCATAGGCAAAATTGGCCGGGGCCTTGATCGGATCGTTCTTGGCCGGTTCGCCATATTCATTGGTGATCAGCAGCTGTTCGAACTTGAAGCCCGTCGTGTTCATATTGGCCAGGTTGTTGGCCGATATGTCCAGTTCCCGTCGAAGGGTGATCTGACGCGACAAGGCGATGTAGCTGGCATTGTCCATGGGGGCGGCCTTAACAAACGGCGACGGAGTGGTCGTTAACCATACGGGTGCAATCGCCGTGCCAGACGGGTCGAATTTTATATTCCATTGAAAAATCAAGTAAAAAGTGAAAATCACGTCTAACTTGCCGTCGTCTCGCACGGCAAAAAATGCCGCCCTGACAAGCAATCGTTAACCATGTTTGCGGAATATCCCTTTTTGAAGGCGGTTGGCCTCAGGTCCCGCGTTAAGGTTTGTTCAATATTTGCGCCTAGGCTCAGAGCCTGGAGTCACGCAGCAATCGTCGGGTGATCGGGTTTGGCCAAGACCAAGGACAAGAAGAAGGAGGCGGAAGCGCCTCCGGTGGATGGTGGCGGCGAGGGCGGCGAAGGTGACGCGCCCAAGAAAAAAGGCCTGCCCATCATGCTCATCGCCATTGCCGGCGGGGCTGTCCTGTTGCTGGGCGGTGGCGGGGCTGCGGCCTATTTTCTGTTCCTGAAGCCCAAGCCTGCCGCCGAAGCCGGCGCGCATGGCGCAGAGGCGGGCAAGAAGGACGCCCACGGCAAGGACAAGAAAGACGCGCACGGCAAGGACAAGAAGAAGGACGCCGGTCACGGCGGCGGCGGTGAAAAGGTCGATCCGAAAACCCAGCCGGTTATTGCCGAAGGTCCGGAAGGCGTCACCTATTTCACATTGCCGGACGTCGTCGCCAATATCGAAAGCCCGGATGGCCGCGCGTCCTATCTGAAAATGAAGCTGACCTTCGAAGTGGGCGACGAGGAAACCGTTGAGCTGCTGAAGGAAAGCATGCCGCGCATCAACGACATCCTGCAGGGTTTCATGGGCGAACTGCGTCCCGAAGACCTGTCCTCGTCGGCCGGCGACTATCAGCTGCGCCTGGAAATCCTGCGCCGCATCAACCTGATCCTCGCCCCGCACAAGATCAATGCGGTCCTGATCGAAGAAAAACTGATCACTTAAGACTGGTATTTGTGAAATGAGTGGAGAAGTCGATCAGGAAGCCATGATGGCTCAGTGGGAAGCGGAACTTGCCGCTGAAGCTGAAGCCGCGACAGGCGGTGGTGGTCAGGATGGCGGCGACCTGGCCGCCGAATGGGAGGCCATGGTCGGCGGCGGGACCATGGGCGAGCGCTTCAACATGCCCCATGGGGCCGAGCGCATCCTTAACCAGGACGAAATCGACAGCCTGCTCGGCTTCGACCTGTCGGAAGACGACTATAACGAACGTTCGGGCATCCGGGCGATCATCAACTCGGCCATGGTGTCCTATGAACGCCTGCCGATGCTGGAAATCGTCTTCGACCGCCTTGTGCGCCTGATGACGACGAGCTTGCGGAACTTTACCTCCGACAACGTCGAAGTCTCGCTCGACAACATCTCGTCGATCCGCTTCGGCGACTACCTGAACTCGATCCCGCTGC
>CAMLLA010000473.1 GCA_946480525.1 uncultured Asticcacaulis sp.
CAATGGTGCCGATGTTGCAGTGCGGCTTCGAGCGGTTGAATTTTTCCTTGGCCATAGGTCAGGCTCCGTAATGCCCCGATGGGCTAAGGTTGAATAAAGATTGGAGCGGGTAGACGGGATCGAACCGACATCCTCAGCTTGGAAGGCTGCTGCACTACCATTGTGCTATACCCGCCCTGGAAGGGGCTGATAAGTGGCCTGCCGGTGAGATGACGTGCGATGGTGGGGGAAGCAGGACTCGAACCTGCGAAGCTTACGCAGGGGATTTACAGTCCCCCCCCTTTGCCGCTCGGGACATTCCCCCAAACGCACTTAGGTCAATCTTGCCGACGCCTTAAACTCGAACTTTTGTAAAAGCTCAAGCCCGAAACGCAAAAAACTTTTCGCTTATCCAAGGGTTTGGTCGTAAAGACGACCCTCGAAAAAACTCGAAGTCCTCAACGAGGCCTCAAATCGGAGCGCGTCTTATAGTGTCGTCTTTTCACGAACGCAACGACCCCAAGCGGCATAAAAACAAAAACCGTGCACAAATTTTAGGTGACAAACCGAAAGGCCCCAGACGCGAGGTGCCGCGCGGCGGTGGGGACGCGCCAAAACCACAAAATTTTCAAAAGCATAAGGTCAATGATGACGGCTGGTTGTGGGGCGTGCATGCGGTAGAGGCCGCATTAAAAAATTCGTCGCGCCCCGGCCCCATCAAGCTGATTTTGAGCGAGGAACGGGCAAAAAGCTTCAATCCACAGCACTATAAGCGTCAGGATATCCGCGTTACGGTCCAGCCGATGAGCGACATTGCCCGGCTTTTGCCGCAAGGCGCGGTCCATCAGGGCATGGCCTTGCACGGTCCTGTGCTGGAAGGCGAATCGCTCGACGACCTCATGGAGCGCGGCGACGGCGTCATACTGATGCTCGATCAGGTGACTGATCCACAGAATATTGGCGCCATCTTCCGCTCGGCTGCGGCGTTCGGGGTAACCGGCATGGTCATGCAGGACCGTCACTCACCGCCCCTGCAAGGCGTCCTCGCCAAGACCGCTGTAGGCGCGGTCGACGTCGTGCCGTTCGCACGGGTGACCAACCTGTCGCGCGCCTTGGAAACGCTGGGTGAAAATGGCTATGTCAGCATAGGCCTTGCCGGCGAAGGCGAACACCACCTGCACGACCTGCTGGCGCAACAGGGCTGGCGGCAGTCGTTGACCAAGCTGGTTCTGGTGCTGGGCGCCGAGGGTGAAGGCATCCGCCGGCTGGTGGCGGAGCACTGTGACCACCTGGCGCGGATACCGATGCCGGGCGGCTTCGAGAGCCTCAACGTCAGCCACGCCGCGTCGATCTCGCTATATGAAGCGTGCGCCCGAAATTAACTCTGCTATGGACATCTGAGGCCGTGGCCGGTTAGGAACACGGAGTACGCCCTTCCAGCCGGATTTCCCATGCCTGAATTCTTTTCAGATCCCCACCTCGTGTCGCAGGTTTCCGCCTTTTTCCAGGTCGTGTTCATCGATCTGGTCATGGCGGGCGACAATGCCGTCGCCGTCGGCCTGGCCGCTGCCGGCCTCGGCGCCGAGCAGCGGCGCAAGGCGATCATGTGGGGTCTGGTCGCCGCAGTCGTCATGCGCATCGGCTTCGTGCTGGTCACGGCGCAGCTGCTGCTGATCGTCGGCCTTTTGTTCGCCGGCGGACTGCTGCTGCTGTGGGTCGCCTGGAAGATGTGGCACGAGCTCAATGAGCATCACGCCGAACAGGATGCCCACGCCAAGGCGGCACTGGAAGACGCCACCGGAGTGGATGTCAACAATTCAGATCGGATCGGCGCCGCGGTCAAGCCGGCCAAGACCAAGAGCTTCAAGACCGCCGTCATCCAGATTCTGATCGCCGACCTGTCGATGTCGCTCGACAACGTTCTGGCTGTCGCGGGTGCGGCACGCCATCACGTCTCGATCATGGTTTTTGGCCTGATCCTGGCCATAGCGCTGATGGGCATTGCGTCGCACTTTATCGCCAAGATCCTGCACAAGCACCGCTGGATCGGTTTCCTGGGCCTGTTCGTCATTCTCTATGTCGCGCTCACCATGATCTGGGAAGGACACCGCGACATCGTGGTCGATACCAACAAGGTCGCAGAGTACAACAAGGTCGTGCCGGACTTCATGGACATCACGCCCGAGCAAGTGAAGCACTTCAAGCATTAAGACTTTACGCAAGAACGTGTAAGGTGATGCCTCCACCTGGAGGCTCCTATGCGGATAGACCGCGCCCAAAGACACATCAAGGCGACGGCCGAGCGCATATATCGCGCCCTGACCGACCGCGATCAGCTTGCCCAATGGCTGCCTCCCGAAGGCGCGCGCGGTATTATCGACGCTTTCGAACCCCGGCCGGGCGGCGCCTTTCGCATGACGCTGGTGTTCGAGGCGGAGGGCCTCGGCAAGTCATCTTCGACTACGGATGTCGTCAAAGGCGCCTTTATTGAGCTTGTTCCAAACAGGCGGGTGCGCCAGCGCTTCGAATTCACGTCCGAAGACCCGGCCTTTGCCGGCGCCATGGTCATGACCTGGACGCTGACGCCCGAAAATGACGGTACCGAGGTCGCGATCACGGCCGAGAACGTGCCTTCGGGCATTACGCCCGAAGACCACGAAGCGGGAATGACCTCGTCGCTGGCCAATCTCGCCAGGTGTGTCGAATAGTCTTTGTTTTTGCCGCTTAAACCGAAAGCCGCTTGCACTTCTCGGCATATCGCTTCAGGC
>CAMLLA010000474.1 GCA_946480525.1 uncultured Asticcacaulis sp.
TTCCTTCTGCTCGAGATCGCCGCCGGACTGGCGCTCGCGGCAATGGTGCTGACGACCTGGGTCACATTCGAAAGCGCGCCGCCGGACGGCCAGCTCGTCCCGGCGGGACAGGTGGCGAGCTTGCTGATCGGCACGCTGCTGCCGGCGATGGCGCTCAGCCTGTCATTACTCATGTCCGGGGCGTAAACGTCACGCAAAAGATGAAGAACGGCGCCGGCGTCGGCGCTGCCGCCGCCGATCCCCGAAGCGATCGGCAACGCCTTGGTCAAGGCGATATCGTGGCGCGCGATGTCTACACCAGCCTCTGCCTCGAAACGGCGGACAGCCTTCATGATCAGGTTGTCTTCGCCTGCGCCCAATCCGGTCGAGAACAGGCCATCTATCTCAAGGCGCGGCTTTGGGGAGGCTTCCGGCCGCGCCGGCAACAGCCGGACCTCGTCTCCGATGTCGGCAAAGGCCACGAGACTGCGCAGCGGGTGATAGCCGCGCGCATCGGGCGCGGCGACATGCAGATACAGATTGACCTTGGCAGGCGCCAGTCGTCTTAAAGTCACTTGGTCAGCGTCACTGTACGGCTTTGGTCTTGTCGGCCTTGTCGTTAAAGGCGGTCTCGGACTTTGCACCGGCTGGGGGTTGGGAAATACCCACGGCCGTCGGCGGCTTTTCGGCGTTGGCGTCGAGCTTGGCGCGCACGGACACGGCGCTCTTGCCCGTAGCGTCCAGCGTCAGAACGCGCTGCCATTCGTAGCGCGCCTCGGTCTTTCGCCCCAGGGCCAGATAGACGTCACCCAGATGTTCGTTGATCTCAGGGTCGGACGGATCCATCTGAACCGCCTGTTCGACATAGGTCAGGGCCTGGTCATAGTCGCCGAGCTTGTAATAGCCCCACCCCAGTGAGTCGACGATTGCGCCGGACCGAGGGCTCAGCGCCATGGCCTGGCGAACCAGTTCCATGCCTTCCTTGACCTTCAGGTCGCGGCTGATCCAGCCGTAGCCGATAAAGTTGAGGATTTCCGGACGATCGCCCGCCAGCGTACGTGCCTTGGTGATGGCGGCTTCGGCCGCATTCCAGTCGTCGAGCGCATCACTGACCACCGCCTGGATGAACCAGGCCTGCCAGGTGAAATCTTCGCTGCCGGCACGGGCCGCGCGGTCGTTCAGAACCTTGAGCGCCTCCTGATCCTTACCCTGAGCGTGCAGGATGTCGGCCTTCTCGGCAACAAAGGCAATATCGTCGGGCGAAGACGCCAGAACGCCTTCGACAAGCTTGAGGGCCTCGTCGTTTTCGTTGCGGGCACGTAAGGACCACGCACGGCGCAGCGCCGCCTCACCGGCGTAAGGCGATCCAGGCGCAACTCCGGCCCAGGCCGCCTCGGCAGCTCCGGAATCCTTCAGATCCTGATTGATCTGACCCAGGAATATACGCGCGCGGTCCGACGACGGATCGAGATAGAGCGAAAGGCGCAGCGACGCCAGGGCCATCTCGCTGTCACGATCGCTGGAATAGAGTGTAGCCGACAACAACAGGGCCTGGGCCATGCTGCTCTTCAGGTCCGGCAGTGGCGTCGGGCGGGCGCCCGGCGTGTCGAGACGCAGCAGGGACTGACGCGACACCGGGTCACCGGACGACTCAGCCATTGTCTTCCAGACGATCCGCGCCTCGTCCTTGCGGCCCTGGCGTTCCAGGAAGCCGGCATAGTCCGGTCCGAAAATAAAGCTGGCGGCGCCCGGCTGATAAAGCGACGTATACAGGGCGTCGGCGTCCTTGATGCGGCCCTTCATCTCAAAAAGACGAGCGCGCTCCGCCTTGAGCAACAGAACCAGCAGCCGGCCACGGTCGCTGGCGTTCAGCGCCGCGTCGCCGCTTTCGTCGAACGCACCCTTCCAGTCGCCGTTCATGGCACGGACATAGGGACGCAGGAGCGAAGCCGTCTTTTCGTCGCCGTCGAATTTCAGCACGCCGTCGATCGCCTTGACCGCGACAGACGCCTTGTTGGCCTTTACGGCCGTCGTCGCCGTCACGAGGCCGCCCATCAGTCGACTGATACCCGTGGCGCCCTGGGGCGCAATGGTTTGGGCCTTCTCGATATCGCCGTTGAGGATGGCAACCAGGAAAGCCTTCTCGCGCAGGTCGGCTTCCGCCGGATCGCCGGCCGAAGCAGAGGTCAGGGAGCGCGACGCCGTTCCGACATCGCCCATGGCCATTGCGTAGCGGCCGACCAGAAAGTTTCCGTAGGACTCCTGGGAGGCCGATGCGTCTTTCGGCGCAGCTGCTGCCGGCATGGCCAGCAAAACAGAAACCAGGGCCATCCCGATCACAGCCGGGGCCGTCGAACTTACCAAACGCTTTTTCACTACGTAGTCCTGCCTAAGATAATGACGCCCACATCACCCAACAGCAAAACCCTTAACGCATCTTTACATGTTTGGATAGTTCGGACCGCCGCCGCCCTCCGGCGTGACCCAGACGATGTTGTTGGTCGGGTCCTTGATGTCGCAGGTTTTGCAGTGCACGCAGTTCTGGGCGTTGATCTGCAAGCGGGGCTCACGGTTTTCCAGGCCCACGATCTCGTAGACACCGGCCGGACAATAGCGCTGGGCAGGCTCGGCGTACTTGGCGAAATTGATGTCGATCGGGATATGGGGATCCTTCAATTTCAGGTGAACGGGCTGATCCTCCTCGTGGTTGGTGCTTGAGATGAACACCGAGGACAGCCGATCAAAGGTAAGGACGCCGTCAT
>CAMLLA010000475.1 GCA_946480525.1 uncultured Asticcacaulis sp.
GGCAAGGCGGCCTGGGACTGGTGGAACGGCTGGTCGGTCAAGGTGCCCAATCCCGGCGTCAACACCGAAAGCTACAAGGCCTATATCGACTTCGCCAAGGAGGCCGGCCTCGAATACATCCTGATCGACGAAGGCTGGTCGACCGGCAGCTCGACCGAGGCCAATCCGAATGCCGACCTGACCAAGGCAAAGCCGGAAATGGACATGCCGGCCATCGTCAAATACGCGAAAGATCGCGGCGTCGGCGTCTGGGTGTGGGCGCAATGGCAACAACTCGACCAGCAGATGGACGCGGCGCTCGACCAGTTCCAGGCCTGGGGTCTCAAGGGCGTCAAGGTCGACTTCATGGACCGCAGCGACCAGGACATCGTCGACTATTATCACCGGTTGCTCAGCAAGGCCGCCGACCGCAAGCTGATGATCGACCTGCACGGCGCGTTTGCGCCGACGGGCCTGAACCGCACCTGGCCCAACTACATGACCCAGGAAGGCGTCATGGGCGCCGAATACAACAAGTGGTCGAAGCGCGTCACCGCCACGCACAATGTCACCATCCCCTATACGCGCATGATCCTGGGGCCGATCGACTATACGCCGGGCGGCTTCCGTTCGGTGAAACCTCAGGACTTCTCGCCGCGCAATACCGATCCGTTCGTTCAGACGACGCGCGGCCAGGCGGTCGCCATGTATGTCGTCTATGACTCACCGTTCGGCATGCTGGCCGACGGTCCGGGCGCCTATAAGAAGGCCGATGGCCAAGGAAATATGACGTGGGCCGACGGCGCGCAGTTCATCAGCAAGATCCCTGCGACCTGGGATGAAACCCGCGTCCTGTCGGGCGATATCGGCCAGTATATCGTCACCGCCCGCCGATCGGGCGACACCTGGTATGTCGGCGCCATGACCAACGAAGAGGGGCGCACGGTCACTGTGCCGCTCAGCTTCCTGAAGACCGGTAGCTACAAGGCATCGCTGCTTCAGGACGGCGCCGATGTAAACAGTCTCAGAGCCAGCGACGAAACCGTGAACAGCGCAAGCACGATGACATTAACACTGGCACCGTCCGGCGGGGCAGCGGTTACCCTGACGCCGGCAATACAAGCCAAAGGCAAGGCGAAGACCCGCAGGTAAAACGGCCTGTAACACTTACTGACACTTGTTGCAGATGGAACCGTGTTTCATCTCGCATCTGCACACAAAAGCGCGTATAGCGGGCGCATGTCAGCCCCCATCGAAGCTCCCGCCGGACAGGCTGCGCCATCGCAGCCGTCCTTCGCTGAATTCGTCGCCCTGATCGCCAGCATGATGGCTCTGGGCGCGCTTGGCATTGACGCCATGCTGCCCGCCCTGCCCGCCATCGGACAGGCGCTGGACATACAGGTCGAAAATCACCTGCAATGGATTGTGTCGGCCTATTTCGGCGGCATGGGCGTGGGTCAACTCTTCATGGGCATACTGTCCGACTGGCTGGGGCGCAAACGGCTATTGGTGACCGGCATCGCGCTTTACGTCGTGCTGGCGCTCATTGCCGGCTTCGTCGATGACTTCGGTGTGCTGATCGCCCTGCGCCTGCTTCAGGGTCTGGCCATATCGGCGACCAGCGTCGTATCGCGTTCCGTCGTTCGCGACCTCTACGCCGGGCCGCGCATGGCCAAGGTCATGTCGATGAGCTATGTCGTCTTCCTGATTGTTCCAATCCTGGCGCCAAGCCTGGGGGCGGCTATCCTGATGGTCGCCGAATGGCGCGTAATCTTCCTGGCCATGGCCGGACTGGGCGCCATGGTCGGACTATGGGCCTGGCTTCGCCTCCCTGAAACCCTGGCGCAGGAAAATCGTCACAGGCCGGATATCGGCCACCTCCGTCGCGTCGGCCTGTTCATCGTCACCGACATGTCGTCCCTGGTCTACACCCTGGCCATGGCCTTCCTGGTCGGGTCGCTGCTGGCCTATGTCGCGCTGATGCCCCAGATATTCAACGACTTCTTCAAGGCCCCAGGCTGGATGGCGATCGTCTTTGCCGCTTGCGCCGCCACCATGGCCGTAGGGTCGATGGTGAATGCGTCGCTCGTCGAAAAGCTCGGCCTGAAGCGCATCTCGCATTCCGCCCTTTGTGCCCTCATCGCTTTTGCCCTCCTGCACTTCGTTGTCGCCAGCCTGGCCACGGAGACGATTTTAATCTTCGTCATCCTTCAGGGCCTGACGATGGGGGCCATGAGCCTGACGACTTCCAACTTCTCGGCCGTCGCCATGGAAAAGGTCGGCCATGTCGCCGGAACCGCGTCATCGATACAGGGCGTTGCGACCATGGTCGGCGGGGCGCTGATCTCGGCCTGGATCGGCCAGCACTGGACAGGACATGTATCGCTCCTGCCGCTCAGCGCCCTGATCTGCGGACTGATTGCCCTTTCGCTGGTCGCCGCGGGCGAAAAAGGCAAGCTGTTCCGGAACTGAGACGAAGCATAAGATATTGTAATTTATAAATTAAAAGAAATGTAATGCGGGCGCATCCGGATTCCGGTTGCGCCCGTTTTTATTTGGCAATATATCTTGCATTACAAAGTAACTTACTTTGAAAGATACCTTATGCCACCAAAGCTGCCCGATAAGACGCCGGAAAACCGCCGCACCCAGATGTACAAGGGGGTACTGGAACTGGCCTTGCTGAGCCTTCTGAAGGACGGCGCTCAGTACGGTCTGAAAATTCTTGACGCGCTGCGTGACGAAGCCGGCC
>CAMLLA010000476.1 GCA_946480525.1 uncultured Asticcacaulis sp.
GACGTCCTGGCACAGCCGCTCGGCGTGGGCCATGACGTGCGTCGAGAACAGCACCGTCCCGCCGCGCCGGGCGATATCGCGGATGACGTCTTCCAGGCTTTGCTGGTTGACCGGATCGAGGCCGGAAAACGGTTCGTCGAGAATGACCAGTTCCGGCTCGTGGACCAGGCAAGAGATCAGTTGCACTTTTTGCGACATGCCCTTTGACAGCGCGCTGATCTTCTTGTTGATCGCGTCGCCCAGGCCGTGCTGCGCCAGCATGTCCTTGCCGCGCCGGCGCGCCACAGCTGCCTTGACGCCCTTCAGCTGCGCCAGGAAGACGATGACGTCGATCGCCGTCATCTTTTTATAGAGGCCGCGCTCTTCCGGCAGGAAGCCGATGCGGTCGAGCATCTTGTCCCCCGCCCCGCCCAGCACCGTGATCCTGCCCGCCGTCGGCGCCGACATGCCGAGAATCATCCGGACGCTCGACGTCTTGCCGGCGCCATTTGGCCCCAGGAAACCGCAGATCGAGCCCTTTTTGACACTGAAGCTCAGGTCGCGGACGGCGTGAAAGTCACCGTAGGCTTTCGAAACACCCTCGAGAACGAGAGCCGCATCGCTGGACATTGGAACCTTCCCCCTCAGCCGTCTGGTACCATGATCTTAGCCATGATCTCTCGTCAGGGGAATCGGAAAATAAGGCAGGCCTCCGCCACTCGGTTAACGCGAAAACCGTCATTTGGCCGCACGCGAAACACAAAGCCGCCTCATTTCAAATAACGCTTCGGTAGCGAATTGTATTAACGGGCGAAATTCAAATGTAAAAATGTGATTATGATTGTGCAATGCACCAAAAGCCGCCGCCTTTTGGCCTTCAAGCTTGTCGTTAATAGGTTCGCAGTTGCAGCGGTACATCTCCGGGCCGCGGCACTGCCAGTATCGTGACTATTTCCTCCTCAACTCCATAGGGATTGCAAAATGAACAAGCGCTTTACCGAAATCGCCGTCACGGCCGCAGCTGTCGCCGCTATCGCCGCTGTTGCCGCTACGCCGGTGCTCTCCTCGGCTCTGGAAGACGCCAAGGCTCCGCAGACGGCTGAAGAGGTCGCCGTCGACGCTGGTGCCAGTGTCTCGGCTTCTGAATCGGTTTCGGCTTCTGCAGAGCCGGCTCCGGCTCAATAAGCCAATCCAGGCCATCTGAGCAAATGCCTCCGGACTTGCCTCCGGAGGCATTTTGCATGGGCCGGCGCCGGATATGTTTCGCCTGTGGATTGGGCGCGTATCGCATAAGGATTTGATGTGGAACGGCTTTCCAGCCACTTTTGCGCCCAGATCGGCGGCAGAATGGACAGACGCAACACACGCAAGCAAAGAGGAACTGCCATGAAGACCCTGATCATCGCTACCGCCGCCGCATTTGCCCTTGCCGCCACCGCCGCCCCTGTCCTGTCGCACCCGGCGACAACCGAAGCGAAGATTTGCGCCTCTGCTGACACAAAGGCCGCCTGGAAGGCGGGCAATCCGTCACCAGAAATCGTCCAGGCCGATACGGTCGCCGGGCAGAAGGCCTACTGCGCCGGCCTGAAGACCGCGCACGGCCACCATGCTGGCGCCACGGCCGCCAGGGACAACCAGGGCGCCGTCGGCGCCCCCTCCGGCACCACCGGCACCCAGACGCCTGACGTGGCCGATACCAATGAGGCCGCCGGTATGACGACTACGATGGAAAAGCCCGCCAAGCCCGGCCAGTAGTTCGGCGCACATCGCAAAAAAACCCCGCAGGTGACTGCGGGGCTTTTTGATTCAAGGAAGGAAGACACCGGCGGCGCTCACCCGACCTCCCCGGCAAAGCCAGGGACGAGTAAAAGAGCGCGATCACTCCTCCTTTTGCGAAGCATGGGGAGGGGGACCATGAGCGAAGCGAGTGGTGGTGGGGCCCCTTACTTAAAGCCCCAGTTTCGCCTTCAGCAGCTCATTGACCGTAGCCGGGTTGGCTTTGCCCTGGGTGGCCTTCATGACCTGGCCGACGAACCAGCCAAGCGCCTGGGGCTTCGACGCCACCTCGGCGGCCTTGTCCGGATTGGCGGCGATGATCTCGTCGACGGCCTTTTCGATGGCGCCGGTGTCGGTCACCTGCTTCAGGCCATGCTTCTCGACGATCTCGGCAGGGCTCAATATCCCCTTCTCGTCCCACATGTGCTCGAACACGGTCTTGGCGATCTTCGACGAGATGGTCCCGTTCTCGATCAGCTCGACCAGCCCCGAGATATGTTCGGGCGGAATCGGCGACTCGTCGATCTCGTGGCCGTCCTTCGACAGTCGCGCCAAGAGTTCGTTGGTCACCCAGTTGGCGACCAGCTTGGCGTCACGGCCTTTCGCCGCCTTTTCGAAATAGTCGGCGCGTGCCTGTTCCGAAATCAGCACCTGGGCGTCATAGGACGACAGGCCGTAAGCGCTCTGGAAGCGCGCCTTCTTGTCGTCGGGCAGTTCGACCAGATGCTTTCGGATATCCTCGATCCACGCCTCTTCAATTTCGAGCGGCAGCAGGTCGGGATCGGGGAAATAGCGATAGTCGTGCGCCTCTTCCTTGGAGCGCATGGAGCGCGTCTCGACCTTGACGGCGTCGAACAGGCGGGTCTCCTGCACGATCTTGCCGCCGTCCTCCAGGATTTCGATCTGGCGGCGCGCCTCGTACTCGATGGCCTGCTGGATGAAGCGGAACGAGT
>CAMLLA010000477.1 GCA_946480525.1 uncultured Asticcacaulis sp.
TAACCGCCTTGCCCCTTCACGGTACCCATGTCGGCTTCCATGCCTTGGATGTCTTTAAGGGCTTCCCTGGTTTTCTCCAGCTCGCCTTCGATGTCACAGCCATGACTACGCGCGCTGTCGAGATCGATCTGCGCCGTGACAAGGCGTTGGCGTAGTTCGATCAGATCGCCCTCTCGATCCGCCAAGGCGTCGTTTAGATAGTCCCTGACGCGAGACATTTCGTCGCGGGCCGCGGTCATGGCCGCAAGGTCAATTTGGACAAGCCGCATCTTTTCAGAAGCAAGGCCAAGATCGACGCGCGATGCAACCAGTTCCTTGCGAACCTCCGTCAACTCTTCATCGCGGGCCGTAACGGCATCGCGCAGCCCGCTCACCTGTCCTGAAACCTGATCACGCTCCACCGTCAGCGCGACCCTGTCCTCCTGTGCCACGCGGATTTTTTCGGCAGCAAGGCCGAGATCGACGTGCGCTTGGCTCAACGCCTTGCGGACTTCTGTCAGCTCTTCATCACGAGCCGCAACGACATCGCACAACCCGCTCACTTGTCCCGAAACCCGATCGCGCTCCATGGTCAAGGTGACCTTTTCCTCTTCCGCCACTCGGATTCTTTCGGAAGCAAGGCCAAGATCGACACGCGCCTGGCCCAATTCCTTGCGCACCCGGGTCAGCTCCTCATCGCGCTCCGCCACAGCCTCCCGCAACCCGCTCATATGTCCGGAGAATTGATCGCGTTCGACCTGCAGGCGCGCCATTTCATCACGCGTCTGGCGCAACTGCTCGTTCAAAAGATCGTACTGGACCCGGACGTCCAAGGTCTCCTTACGCGCCTCTACGAGGTCCCGGGTGCGATCCAAGGCGGCATTTTTGAATGTATCGGATTGCGTACGTTCGTGATCCAGCAATTGCCGCAACGTCGCTATCGCCCTACGCGACAGGTCGGGCAAGTCGTCAACTGGCTGATCAAGCAGCGTTAATGGCATATGTGTCAGCCAATGGCCTATGCCATTACCAGCGCCTGCCGTCCGGGGCGCGATACGCTTCGCCTCAAAAATGCCGGCGCCGACTATATGCTCCGGGTCGGCGCCGATAGTTCTGGCGAGATCGTAGCACGATTGCCGGAATGCGGCATCTGGTGACCGGCCAAAGTGAGACTGGAGTGTGGCTTCGAATGCCTTCCCGAGGAAATTCTCGAGATAGGTCGGGCTGTAGAAACTGACGATATTGTCGTCGGCGGGCCAGGTAACCTTGCTGGCACCGCCCTGATAAAGCAGAGGGCAATATGCGATCAGGCGCCCATCGTCGGCCAGCTTATCGCCTGACACAACCAGATCCACCTCGAAACAGGGTGTCGACGAGGCGATGCCATTCATGATGACAAGATCGTAGACGTCCGGACTTTGAAAATAGGCGGCAAAATCCATGACCCGAATATCGGTATCGATGACATCCGCCACTGTCCGCGTGTAAAGGGCCATGGACGGCGTAACGAAATCGACGGCTTGTGCGCCGCGCGCCTTTAACAGATGGGCGAAATAGGGATCGCCATCGCCGAGCACAACAACGCGCTTGTTTTCAACCGCGACCCTGCTCAAGACCGCGATCATATCCAACTGTTCACGGCGAAACACGCCATGTTTGGGAGATATCTCTCCCCCGTCGAAACGATAATCGAACTTCGCGCCCGCGGCCTGTCCCGCGACGGCCTTGGCGACGACAGCCAAATCGGCACCTGGTTTCAGGGGCAGGAGCGGCCAGACGTTGGAACGCCCGGCGACTCCTATGAGCGATTCAGGGATCGTGTCGTATCCGAAACGCGCATTGAAGACGCCTTCGGCGTCCATGACACGTTGCAGAATGTCTAGGGGGGCAACCGCGGCGTCCTTGATGGACTGGACCGCACTCTCATTGACAGGTGCCGTCGCCAGTATGGCCTTGTCGTAGGTCTCGCCCGCCTTATCCAGCGCGCTTCCCAGATCGCCGGCCAGGTTTTCAAGGCGGCCGACAAACTGGCAGTCATCGACATAGCGCATGACGTGTTCAGAACAGGGCCCCTGCGGCCACGCGGCCAGCATCTTTTCCAGGAAGACCTCGAAGCTTTCCGAATAGGCCAGCCGGGTGACAAGCGAGTCCGGCAGCCAGCCGAATTCCATCTCGTGCCGCCACAAGGATGCAAGCCAATGCAGGGGATGACGCACGAAGCAGAAGCGGAACGGGCGGTCCTCGAAGTCCGGCTCGGCGGCGGCCTGAACCGGTGTCAAGTGGAGCGGAAAGAGACGCTTTTGTACGAGACCGGACTTCCACAAGGCGTGAGACACCCAGTGTCCCCCCGTACGGCCTACGTGGTAAAAAATGGATTTTGGAAGGATTAGAGGCATCTAGTCACCGTATTTTTGCCCTGCCGCAGCCTCTTTGATCTTCGCGACACACTGCCCGTAGGTCAACAAAAACAACGGCTAAAGGTTAGCTATGCCGCCCCCGGCTTCGCCACAGTCCTTCTAACTGAATCGGTGCAGTAATCAACGGCCCCGGCGGCGTATTCGACATCAGACCGGCATGATTTGCACGGCGCCACAGCCTGCGAGCGAATAAGCGGCCGCAAGGGGGCGATTAATTCAATCTGGGGCTTCTACGGGCCTTCGTAGCCTGCTCGAAGACGTAACCGGCCTTGAGCAGGTCGGCGTCGC
>CAMLLA010000478.1 GCA_946480525.1 uncultured Asticcacaulis sp.
AAGCCGGCTCTCTCGGCCGCCTCCATAAAGGCGGGCGACAACGTGAAGGCAACGGTCAATGTCAGCAATACTGGCCAGCGCGACGGCGACGAAGTCGTCCAGCTCTACGTCAAGAAGCCGAACGACGCCGCCAACCACACGCTGGCGGGCTTTACGCGCGTCCATCTGAAAGCCGGTGAAACCAAGGCCGTGACGCTCACACTCGACGCCCGCGCCCTGTCGCAGGTCGACGACAAGGGCGTGCGCAAGGTCGTGCCTGGCGCCTACACCCTGTCGCTCGGCGGCGGCCAGCCCGGCCATGCAACGACCGTTTCCGCGCAACTGTCCGTCACGGGCGAACAGGTCCTGCCGAAGTAACACTGACGGTTTCCCCCCTTCCGTCATGTTCGCTGCGCAAATGACGGAAGGGGGACCTTGCGAACATAGCCCAGGACTCGACCCCATGCATACCGACCCTATCGCCTTTGCCACCGACTGGGCAGCCGCCTGGAACGCGCACGATATCGAACGCGTCCTGGCGCACTTTCATGATGACGCCAGCTTCACCTCGCCGTTTGCCGCCCGCATCGGTGTGGGTGATGGCGGCCGGGTTACGGGCAAGGCCGCTATCCGCGACTACTGGACCAAGGGCATTGCCGCTGTGCCTGACCTGCATTTCACAGTCGAGCAGGTCTTTGCCGGCGTCGATCATGTCGTGATCCTCTACGTCAACCAGAAAGGCATCCGCGTCAGCGAGGTGCTGAAGTTCAGGGACGCTCTGGTCATCGAAGGTCACGGCACCTACCCGCCGGACGTCCTCAATCCAACAGGCGCCAAAGCATAGCCTGGCGCTTATGCAAAGCTTTGCACAGGTCTGTTAACCTTTAAATTCTATGGTGCCCGAGTTCAAAGGAACAGATTGCAGGGACTAACATGGCTGACGGCTTGGCGCTTATCATCGAGGACAGCCAGACACAGGCGACCATTATCGGCCGCATGCTGGAAGGCGAGGACTGGTCTTACGTCACCGCCAAGACCCTGCAGGACGGCCTCAACCTGCTGGTTCGTCACCGTCCGGCGCTGATCTTCGTCGATATCTTCCTGGGCGAAGACAATAGCCTCAGCCACCTGGCGCAGATCCGCGACCTGGCGCTTGATGCCACCATCGTCGTCATGACCGCCGGCAGCCGCCAGGAAGCGATCGACGACACGCTGAACCTGGCGCGGCGTTCAAAAGTCGACTTCGTCATGCGCAAGCCGTTTTCACGCAAGCAGTTGCGCGCCATCGCCCAGTCCGCCTTCGAAGCCACAGCCGAAGGCCGCAAGCGTAACCATGCCCTGGTGATTGACGACAGCACCGTCGTCACGCACCTGACGGCGCAGATTCTGAGCGACAACGGCTACCGCGTCTCGACCGCCCCGTCGATGGAAGAGGCACTGGCCAATATCGACATCGCCCACGTCGATCTTATTCTGTCGGACATCTTCATGCCCGGCATGGGTGGCCTGGAAGGCATCAAACGCATCAAGGCCGTCTGGCCCAGGGTCAAGGTCGTCGCCATGTCCGCCGGACTTTCCGAACGCGTGTCGTCGGAGCGCGCGACCTCTGCCGCGGTTCGCGCCGGCGCCGATGCCGAAATTGCAAAGCCCTTCACGCCCCAGGCGTTGATGAACATCGTCATCGACGTCATGAGCTACGCCTGAAAATCATCCGCGCGGCAAAATCACATTCGGCTTGCAAGAACATCGATATGTGATATTCAGTACTGACTGGTCAGTACTGAAAGCGCCGTGATGCCAACCGACACACCGTCTTCCCGCGCCCGCAGAGCGCCTCCCGAAGTCCGCCAGGCGGATATTCTGGACGCCGCCCTGGCTGAATTTTCCGCGCATGGTTTCGAAGGCGCGCGCGTCGAGGACATTGCCCGGCACGCCCGCGTGTCGAAGGGCACGGTCTATCTCTACTACCCGACCAAGCAGGCCCTGTTCGAAGCCCTGGTCCGGCGGGATATCGCCCCGCGCGTCGAAGTCGCATCGCTGTTCCTCAAAGGTTATGACGGGCCGCTGGAGCCGGCGCTTCTGCGCATCGCCGACATGGCGGCGGCGGCGATCGAGGCCGGCAAGCTGCCCATCTATCCGAAGCTTTTGATTGCCGAGGCCGGGCGCTTTCCGGAACTGGCCGCCTTTTACCGCCGCGAAGTGGTCGGCAAGATGCTGGCCGCCCTGACCGACCTGTTCGAGCGCGCGCTCAAACGCGGCGAGATCTCCGGCGTGACAGCGGAAATGGCGGCGCATCTGGCGATCGCGCCGATCCTCAAGGCGCTGATGTGGTCGCTGGTCTTCGGCAAGGTCGAGGAAATCCCCTTCCCGCCCGCGCCCTATCTGAAAGCCCATGTGCAGGTCTTCCTGCGCGGCCTCAACCACTAAGGAGCCAGCGATGACACGGTTTAGCTTGGTGCTTGTCAGTCTGCTCGCCTTGTCCGCATGTTCGGAAAAACCGGCGGACACCTTCAGCGGCTATGTCGAAGCGCAGGCCGCGGTGATCGCCGCCCCGCAATCCGGCTGGCTGACGGCCGTGGCGGTCGATCGCGGCGACACGGTGAAACCCGACCAGGCATTGTTCACACTCGACGCCACCCAGGCCGGGCATGTGTTGCAGGGCGCCGAACAGCGCGCCGCCGCTGCCGCCGCAACG
>CAMLLA010000479.1 GCA_946480525.1 uncultured Asticcacaulis sp.
CCGGAAGACGCCGTCGCCGTCGTAGAATCCAGCAATACGAATAACTTGCCGGTCTTTTCTATATTCAAGGCGCAAGTTGACATCGACAAACGGGTTGCCGGTTTTCGAACCGCTGAAGCTCAGTTCGTGGATATCCCATTGCTCGACGGTCTCTGGCGCGGCAACCGCCTGCGACGCCCATAATGCCGCGGGCAGGGCCAGGGCGGTACGGCGGGTCAGCGACATGGCTCAGGTCTCGTTGCCGGTGCGGGCGATCTCGACAATGACGTCGCCGGCCTTGAGCGCTTTCGCTTCATCTTCCCAGTAGCCGTGGATCTTGCCACCGCGGCACAGACGCAACCCTTTGCCGGTCTTGAGGTCTTCCAGGGGCACACCGACCTCCGCCGGGGCGATTTCGCGCTCACGCAACACAACGCAGCCATCAGCCGAGGCCAGGTCGGCGATATATTCGACCACATGCCGGCCTTCGGCAGCGCGCGCCAGCAGGTGCCCGCCCATGCTGACCGGATTGATGACATTGTTTGCGCCGGCCTGCCGCATCAGATCCTCGTTTTCGGCGGCGCGCACTGAGGCGCTGATGGAAACCGTCGGGTTCATCTGGCGCGCGCTGAGCACGATCAGAACGGTCGAATCATCGCGATGGGTTGAGATGATCACCGCCTTTGCCGTGGCGATACTGGCTGCCGCCTGCGTGGCGTTAAAGGTCGCATCGCCGACTATGCCGGTCACGCCACGCGCTATGGCGGCGGCGATACGCAGTTCGCTTTGATCGACAACAACAATGCTGTCGGGTTTGACGCCCTGGCGCAACAGTTCATCGACAACCGATTCGCCGGTCGAGCCATAGCCGTAGATGATGATGTGGTTCTTCAGTGTTTTTCGAATCATGTGCGTCCGAAACTGCTCCCACGTGCTTTTGAGCACCAGCGTATAGGCGGTGCCGAGAAAGATGATCCAGATAAACAGCCTGACCGGCGTAACAACGAAAGTGTCGAACATGCGCGCCCGGTCGCTGACCGGTACGATATCGCCATAACCTACCGTCGTGACGGTAATGGCGGTGAAATAGACGACATCGCTGAAAGACACGTCGCCATCGATATTGTCCCGAAGGCCACCGCGATCCAGCCAATGGCCGCCCATGGCAATGCCGACAAGGATCAGACACAACACAGCCCGCACCCACAGCGACTGCCATACATTCATCTTCGGCTTGCGTTTCAGGACAAGCGGCAGGGTTATGGGCATATCGGTCGGCGTCCGTTGAACCGCTGCCATGCTAGGCGGGTTCATCGTATTCGGCCAGAGGGTTTTAGAAAACCAGGTCTGCGCGCACGGGCAAGTGATCCGATCCCACGGGCGTCAGGACCTTGAAACGGCCAGCCTTAGCGCCCCTTGTCAGGACGTGGTCGATCTGGATACCCAGCCACGGTCGGCCGGCCGGCCAGGTGTGGGCCGGTCCCGATCCCGACGGCCATTGCATCCTGTTGCCCATCAGAGAGTTAAGGCTGCCCGACCAAAGCGTGGCGTTCAGATCGCCGGGCAGTACGACTGGTTTGGTCTCCCTGGCGATTCGCGCGGCCAGTGCGTCCAGATAGGCACGATTGTCGATCGTCAGCACAGTATTGGCCGGAGGCATGGGGTGGGCGACATAGAGAATGAAGTCGCCGAAATCCGCCCGTGCCGCCACCATGCCGCGTGTCCCCAACTCAAACACTTCGGCCGTGAAGGGGCGCCTGGCGTAGATGGCGACGCCGAATATGCCCAGATCCGGGCCGTAGCGGTAAGGATAGTGGTCAGAAAGCGCCTCAAGCGCGTCAATCCACTCCGGCGATGTCTCGGCGGCAGCGAATATGTCGGGCGCCTCAGCCTCGACCAGAGAAATTACCTTGGCGTGGTCCGGATTGCCGGTCAGCACGTTCGAAAAGACCAGGCTGATCCGCTTTCCGGGCGCTTCTGCGGGCAGGACAGGGCGGCTGAGTGTCCGATAGGCGACGGGGCAAAGGTTCACCGCCACGACCACGACGGCAAGGCTAATCAGCCAGCGCCGTTTGAGCAATGCCGCGACAGCCAGGGCAATGACAGCCAGGATGAGGAACTGCAGGCGGAACGGCGCAATCATATCGCCGGGCCAGCCGCCGGCGAATGCCCCAAGGCTGAGGACGAGTCCCGCGATCAGCCCAAAGGCGATCACATAGCGCGCGGTCTTTTCCATATCTCCCCCCTTCTTCAAATCCCTGACAAGCAAAAACCGCCAGCCTTGTAAAAGACTGGCGGTTTGAAACTCATAATATCACGTGCGTCTAGAACTGGAAGCGCGTGCGCAGAGACAGGCTGAAGTTCTTGAAGGCTTCCAGATCCTGATAGTTACCTTCGAGCGCAAAGTAGCTGTATTCGTTATCGGTCGACAGCCGGAAGCCGGCCACCGGGCCTCCGCCGGTAATTTCGCCGCCCGTCAGCGTAAAGGGCGTAGCGCCGGCGTGGGTAAAGGTCGCGACCGTATCACCCAGGTCACCCGCTATGCTCTGCTTCCAGCCCAGCCACAATTCCGGACGAATGAACCAGCGCGTATAGCTGACGTTTACCAGGGCCTTGGCGCTGGCGATTTTGGAGTCGCGGCTGGCGATATTCAGGTCGAAGCTGGTACCGCCGCC
>CAMLLA010000480.1 GCA_946480525.1 uncultured Asticcacaulis sp.
TGTCGCCCTTGACGACCGTATAGGGCTTTGTGGGCGCCTCGCCGATCAGGTCGCCGACGGGTTGCTGGGCCACGGCAGGCGAGGCGGCAAGGACGGAAAACGCAAACGCGAAGGAAGCAACGGTACGCATGTGAAAGACATTCCAGACAAACTGTCGGGCAGATTAGTCTCACAATGCGTCCTGTTCCCACGTTGATCAGCACGCAAGAACGTCAAGATTCCATTGGCCTTACGCGCGGATCCGCGGATCTCCGAACGCGACGAAGTGCGGATTGGCAAAGTCGCTGTCCGATGGCTGGTCACGCTTGCCATACAGTAGGGGCTGGCCGTCCAGCGTCTCGACCCGGCCGCCGGCGGCGCGAAGGATGGCGTCGCCCGCGGCGATGTCCCATTCCATGGTGCGGCCCATGCGTGGATAGATGTCGGCCTTGCCTTCGGCCAGCAGGCACAGCTTCAGCGACGACCCGGCAGCGACAAAGTCGGCGATTTCGAAGGCCTTGAGATAGCTTTGCGTTTCCTCGCCGCCGTGCGAGCGTGAGCCGACCGCCGACAGGCCCTCCGGTGGCGCGGTACGGACACGTATAGGCCGCGCCTCGCCTGGCTGGCCATCGGCCACATCGGCCATGAAGGCGCCTTCGCCGCGCGCCCCCCAGTAAAGCCTGCCCAGTGCCGGGGCATAGACGGCGCCGCGCACCGGTTCGCCGTTCTCGATCAGCGCGATATTGACGGTAAATTCGCCATTTCTGGAAATGAACTCCTTGGTGCCGTCCAGCGGATCGACCAGGAAGAAACGCGTGGCGGTCGATGGCACGCGGCCTGCGGCTGCTTCCTCCTCGGCGACGATGGGGATGTTTGGCGCCAGACGTTTCAGGTTTTCCAGAATTATGGCCTCGGCGCGCTGGTCGGCTTCCGTGACCGGAGAGGCATCGGACTTGTCGGTCACGCTAAAGTCGGTCGCATAGATGCGCAGGATCTCGGCGCCGGCGGCCAGCATGATCGGGTTCAGGTCCATGGTGCATCTCCGTGAAAGGCGCGGTTCTACGGAGGATGAACGGACCTGGCAAGCCTTGTCATTGCCTGCGATCCGGGCAAGTATCGATTGAGACTTTTCAAGGGGGCCGTCATGTCAAATCTGTTCCTGTCGGTTGCCGCGCTCGCGATCGTGGCGTCACCCGCCATGGCCAGCCCGGCTGCAGCGACGCGGGCGCTGGTCGAGGAAAAGACCATTCCCGAACTTCAGGCCGCCATGGCGCGCGGTGAGTTTTCGGCCGAGGAGCTGACACGGGCGGCGATTGCCCGTATCGCCACGCTCGACGGCAAGCTGCACTCCGTCATCGCCGTCAATCCCGACGCGATCGCGCAGGCAAAGGCGGCCGATGCGGCGCGCAAGGCCGGCAAGGCGCCCGGGCCCATGGCCGGCATACCGGTGCTCATCAAGGACAATGTCGAGACCAGGGACCCGATGGCGACGACGGCCGGGTCGCTGGCGCTGAAGGACAATGTGACCGGGCGCGATTCGCCCTCGGTCGCGAATCTCAGGGCAGGTGGCGCCGTCATCCTCGGCAAGACCAACCTGTCGGAATGGGCCAATATCCGCTCGACCCGGTCGATGAGCGGGTGGAGCGCCATAGGCGGCCTGGTCACCAATCCCTACGACCTGACGCGGACGGCGTGCGGATCCTCAAGCGGCTCGGGCGCTTCGGTCGCCGCCGGCTTCGCGCCGGTCGCCATCGGGACCGAAACCGACGGTTCGGTCACCTGCCCGTCCGCCATGAACGGGCTGGCGGGTTTGAAACCCACGGTCGGGCTGGTGTCGCGAACCCATGTCGTGCCGATCAGCCATACCCAGGATACGCCGGGACCCATGGGCCGGTCGGTGACCGACATCGCGGCGCTGCTGAGCGTCATGGCCGGCAGCGATCCGGCCGACAAGGCAACCATCGAGGCCGATGCGAAGACAACGGACTATGTGGCGGCGCTGAAGGGCGCATCGCTGAAGGGCGTGCGCATCGGCGTCTTGCGCGACAAGCTGGGCGGCGAGCCCAAGACCGTGGCGGTGTTCGAAGCGGCGCTGAAAACGCTTGAGGCGTCCGGCGCGGTGCTGGTCGACATCAGGGACTCGTCCACGCCGGGGCTGGACGACGCCGAATTCAGCGTCCTGACCTACGAACTGAAAGCGGATCTCAACGCCTATCTGGCGACGACGCCGGCAGCGGTCAAAACCCGGACCCTGGCCGATGTCATCGCCTTCAACGCGGCCAATGCCGGCAAGGAGATGCCCTATTTCCGCCAGGAGATATTCGAGATCGCGCAGGCGAAGGCCGGGCTCGACGACCCCGGCTATATCGCGGCGGTCACCAGGTCGCAGGCCATATCGACAACCCGCCTCGACGGGTTGCTGAAGGACCACGACGTCCAATTCCTTGTCGCGCCGACCTATGCCCCGGCGTGGAAGTCGGACCCGATCCTCGGCGACGCCTATAATGGGCCGTCGGCGACGCAGTTGCCGGCCACATCCGGTTATCCGCATCTGACGGTCCCCATGGGCTTTGTCCAGGGGATGCCGGTCGGCCTGTCGCTGATGGGCGCAAGGTGGAGCGACGCCGACCTGCTCAAGGCCGGTTACGTCTTCGAGCAGGCTACGAAGGCCCG
>CAMLLA010000481.1 GCA_946480525.1 uncultured Asticcacaulis sp.
GTGCAGGTAGAAGACGTCGCCCGGATAGGCTTCGCGGCCCGGCGGACGGCGCAGCAGCAGCGACATCTGGCGATAGGCGACGGCTTGCTTGGACAGGTCGTCATAGATGATCAGGGCGTGCATGCCGTTGTCCCGGAACCATTCGCCCATGGCGCAACCGGCGAACGGTGCCAGGTATTGCAGAGGCGCTGGTTCCGACGCCGTGGCGGCGACGACGATGGTGTATTCCAGCGCGCCGTTTTCTTCCAGCGACTTGACGATCTGGGCGACGGTCGAACGCTTCTGGCCGATGGCGACGTAGATGCAGTACAGCTTCGCCTTTTCGTCGGTGCCTGCGTTGACGGCCTTCTGGTTCAGGATGGCGTCGATGCAGACGGCGGTCTTGCCGGTCTGACGGTCGCCGATGACCAGTTCGCGCTGGCCGCGGCCAACGGGGATCAGGGTGTCGATGGCCTTGATACCGGTCTGCACGGGCTCGTGCACCGACTTGCGCGGAATGATGCCCGGCGCCTTGACGTCGACGCGACGACGCTCTTCCGAAACGATCGGGCCCTTGCCGTCGATTGGCTCACCCAGCGGGTTGACAACGCGGCCCAGCAGGCCCTTGCCGACCGGCACGTCCACGATTTCGCCAAGACGGCGGACTTCGTCGCCTTCACGGATCTCGCGGTCTTCGCCGAAGATAACGACGCCGACATTGTCCTTTTCCAGGTTCAGGGCCATGCCCTTCACGCCGGCCTTCGGGAACAGCACCATTTCACCGGCCTGGACCTTATCGAGGCCGTAGACACGGGCGATACCGTCACCGACCGACAGGACCTGACCGACGTCCGAAACGTCGGCTTCCTCACCGAAACCAGCGATTTGTTGCTTGAGAATGGCCGAGATTTCGGCAGCGCGAATATCCATGAGTGTTACGCTCTCTTCAGGGCGAATTTAAGGGAATCGAGTTTGGTCTTGAGCGAGGCGTCGAACAGACGCGAGCCTACGCGAACTTTGAGGCCGCCGAGGATGGCTGGATCGACCGAGGTGGCGATCGAGGCGGATTGGCCGAGCGTCTTGCCCAGCTGATCCTTCAATGCCGAAAGTTGCGCGTCGGTCAGCGGCACGGCGCTGACGACTTCGGCGTTCACGATGCCCTTCTGGGCGTCGTAAAGCTTGTTGAAAGCATTAAGCAACGGAAACAGCTGATCGACACGGCGATTGGCCGCCAGGACACCGAAGATCTTCTTGGTGAGAGAGTCCAGCTTCAGGCCGTCGGTAACGGCCAGCAGGCCCTTCAGCTTGACGTCCGAGGTGTAGACATAGGACGAGATGAAATTGCGCAGCTCGGCGCTGTTCAGCAGCAGATCCTTGACCTTGGCCAGATCACTATGAACCTTGTCCAGAACCTTCTGGTCCTGGGCCAGTTCAAAAGCGGCCTTGGCGTAACGGTCGCCGGCTTCCGTTTCTCGAAATTGTTCGTTCACGTGCACGTCCAGATTGGCATTTTATAGTGTCGGCGCGAAAACACGCCGGACATGAGGTCGCGAGCGCAAACATGCGCTACAAGTGCCTCAAAGCGCGGGCTCCTTAGCATATGGATTTCGGCACCGCAACCGACGAAGCCAGAGCATTGTGAAGATTCAGCAACAGCGGGGTGCGACAAAATATCCCGCATTCGAGGCAAAATATCTTTTGACGTCACGCCTTGAGATTTAAGGCGATTCTTATATGTATTGGCAAAGCAATCAAACAGATGAGACTTATTAAATGGAAGCTATAACAGCCCTTCTCGCAGATCCCGGCGTATGGGCGGCCCTCGTCACACTGATCGTGATGGAAGTCGTTCTGGGTATCGACAACCTGGTCTTCATCTCCATTCTCTCCAACAAACTGCCGGAGAAGGATCGCCAGAAAACCCGCCGTATCGGTATTGCCCTGGCTCTGATCATGCGCCTGGCCCTGCTGCTCACCATCGGCTGGATCATCGGCCTGAAGGCAGAAGTGTTCAATCTGGGCATTGTCGGTCCTCCGGGTGAACATGGCGAACCCATGTTCGAGACCTCCTTCTCATGGAAGGACCTGATCCTCATTGCTGGCGGCCTGTTCCTGGTCTGGAAGGCGACCAAGGAAATCCACCACACGGTTGACCCTGCCCCCACCCACGATGTCATGGACGCCAAGAACGCCGTCATCAGCAATGCCGGCGCCGCCATCGTCCAGATCATCCTGCTCGACCTCGTCTTCTCGATCGATTCGATCCTGACCGCGGTCGGCATGACTGATCACGTCCCGGTCATGATGGTCGCCGTCATTGTCGCCGTCCTGGTCATGCTGCTGGCCTCGGACCCGCTGGCCAACTTCATCGAAAAGAACCCGACGGTCGTCATGCTGGCGCTCGGCTTCCTGCTGATGATCGGCACGGTGCTGATTGCCGATGGCTTCGGCGTCCATGTCCCCAAGGGCTATATCTACGCCGCCATGGCCTTCTCGGCCCTGGTCGAAGGCCTCAACATGCTGTCGCGCAACGCCAAGGCCAAGTCCGAGGCAAAGGCCCGCCTGCACTGATGGATATCTCGGCGGTATGGACCCGGCTGGATACACCCGGTGAGGACCATTGCC
>CAMLLA010000482.1 GCA_946480525.1 uncultured Asticcacaulis sp.
CGACTTCGTGCAGGCGCAAGCCGAAATCAACAAGGCGAGGGCGCTTCTGCCGTCAGCACCATCGGTCCTGCTGATGAGCGCGCAGATCGCCCTGGCAGCCGGCAAACCCGAAGAGGCGAAGGTCTGGCTCAAGGACTACATCCGCCGGGGCCTGTGGTTCGATCCGGCACGCAACGCCGATCTGGCAGCATTGCTTGAGCCGGCCGACAGGACCGCGCTCGATGCCAATGGCGCGGCCTTTGGCACATTCAAGACGGTTGCGCGGCTTGAGGAATTGCGGCTCGTCGAAGGCGTTGCGGTCGTCGAGGACAAGGTGTTTTACAGCACCATCCATGACGGCGCGCTAAATGTCGTCGGCAATCCAAAGGCCGTATACGCCTTGCCAGAAGGCCGTGGCGCGTACGGGATAACGGCAAAGGACGGCTTCATCTGGATGGCTGTATCGCCCGATCAGGCGAAGGTCGCCTCGGCAACAGCGCTTCCGTCTGACATTGTGCGGATCGACACGAAATCTCCGTCCAAACCGAAGACCTTTGCCGGCACCGCCAACAGCCGCATTGGCGATATCGCGCTGGGCACCAAGGGGGTCTATGTCAGCGATGGCGGAACGGGGGCTGTCCTCCGACTCGATCCCGAAACCGGGGAATGGCAGTCCGTTATACCTGCCGGGCGTCTGCCGTCGCCGCAGGGCCTGGCCGAAAGCGCCGACGGCAAGGCGCTGATCGTTGCGGATTACACGTCAGGCCTTTACCGTGTCGATTTGGCAAGCGGCGACATTCTGCACCTGGTTGTGCATGACACCGCGTCGCTTGTCGGTATCGACGGTGTGGCGCGATTCGGTGACGACCTGATCGTCGTGCAGAACGGTATCCAGCCCGCGCGCATATTGCGAATTCACATGAAGCCTGACTGGAAAGCCATTGACTCAGTTGATGTCCTTTTGCGCGGAGGCGTGCTGGACGAACCGACCAATGGCGTGGTCGCGGGTAACCGTTACGTCTTTGTGGCGCGCAGCCAGTGGTCGGATTTCGACAGCGACGGCAAACCGAAAGCGACGCACGGCCCGGCCATTATCGGAGAAATCAGACTGGCCGAGTGAAACTGGCAGTCCCTTTGGCGGCACCATGTTGACGGAACCTGGCAGTCGGCCGGTCGCTTTTTTTGCCGGGCAGCGCAATCCTGATCAAGCGGCGGGACGTGCCGTCGGTCACGATCATATCCGCAATTGAAGGCAGATCATGAATTCTTCCCATCCCGCCGGCCGCGCCGTCTGGTTCATCGAAAATCACTTCGACAAGGATCTGACGCTCGACGATATCGCCGAAGCCGCCGGCGTCAGCCGCTTCCATATGGCACGCGTCTTCGATGCGCGCATGGGACTGAGCGTCATGGCCTATGTCCGTGGCCGGCGGCTGACCGTCGCCGCGCGCAGGCTGACCCAGGGCGTGCCGGAGATTCTCCCGGTGGCTCTGGAGGCGGGTTACGGATCGCATGAGGCCTTCACGCGCGCCTTCCGGGACCGCTTCGGCATCACACCCGAGGCCATGAGGGAAGGAAAACCCTATGACATCCGCGTTTTACAGGAACCTTTTATCATGGACTTGCAACCAATCGACACCAAAAGCCCGCACGAAATCCGTCCGGGCCGGCCTTTCCGCGTCGCCGGACTGACGGGCCGCTATACCGCCGAACAGACCGCCAATATACCGTCGCAATGGCAAAAATTCGGACCGTGGCTCGGCAATATCGACGGCCAGACCGGCGAGCCCAACACCACCTATGGCGTTTGCTACAACGCAAACGACGACGGCATCGACTATCTGTCCGGCGTCGAGGTCGGCCCGGGCGCCAACCTTCCGGCTGAATTCGCCACGCTCGACATCGCTGCCCAGACCTATGCGGTTTTTCCGCATGCCGGCCACGTCTCGACGATACGCAGCACCTGGGATGCCGTCTGGAACAAGTGGTTGCCAGAGTCCGGTCTGAGTGTTCTGCCTGAGCCGTTCTTCGAGAAATATGGCCCGTCCTTCGACGGCGTGACGGGGAATGGTGGATTGGAAATCTGGATACCGATCAAGGTATAAATGCCGATTTCTAAACCAATAAGGTAGCCGCTGCCTTCATCTGCGACAGGTCTAACGGATCGGCGCCGCGTAAAAAAGTCATTGCGCAGCGCCGCTTGCCGAGGAATAGTCGCGTCTGGAACGATCCATTTTTTGGTGGTCGCATGCTTAGTACGAAAAACCGGTTTCCACTTTTTCGAAGCATGCTCTGGTGAGTTGGGGCCCTTTATGAAAAGCCGTCTGGCGCTGTTTATTCTTCTGTCGATGGTGCTGGGCGTCGTAGCCGGCTGGGCGACAAATCAATATCTCGACGACGCGACTGCGGCCGGGTTCATCCAGAGCTACGGGTTGCTGACCAAGATATTCATCACCATGATCAAGATGATCATCGCGCCCCTGGTGCTGTTTACCCTGATCGCCGGAATCGGCCACATGGAAGACGCGGCCGCCGTTGGCCGTGTCGGCGCCAAATCTCTGGGCTGGTTCATCCTGATGTCTGTGGTCTCACTGCTGCTTGGCATGGTTATG
>CAMLLA010000483.1 GCA_946480525.1 uncultured Asticcacaulis sp.
CACTTGACTGGGGGTCAAGGGGTCGCAGGTTCGAATCCTGTCGCTCCGACCATTTGAAATAAAAAGGCCGGACCTGTCGCAGGCCCGGCCTTTTTATTCAGTCTTAGAGCGATATGGCGGAACGAAGATCGGCATAGCCAAAACCGCTGCACACCTTCAGCATTTTATTTCGGCGCGGCGCCCTTGGCAGCCGCGGCGCGGATTTCCGTCTGCATCTTGGCAACCTCTTCCGACCATTGATAGCGCAAGGCCACGGTCAGCGAATCGTCGGCGCCGGCAATGTCGCCCTTGAACAGCAGGCCTATGCCGCGCGACGCGTAGAACTTTGCGCGGTCCTGGTCCGTCAGATCGTAGGTACCTGTCAAAACCTTGTCGGTAAACGCAACGACCTGGTCGAACCTCTGAAGCTGCATCAGAGTCGCAAGATATTCCGACTGCAAGGCGTGGTCGTGGGGGTACAGGGCAAGGCCTTTGCCGAAGGCCGAAAGCGCGCCTTCGAAATCGGCCTGCTCATATTTGATCCAGCCGACCGTATAGGCCAGCGCGCTGTGGTTCAGGTCGGGTTGCTTGACGAGCGGCAGGGTGGCCGGAAGGCCGGTATCGATGCCGCGGGCACGCAGCGTGCTCAATTGAAAGAACTGATAGTTGGTGTAGGCGTTGATGTGCGTGCCACCACCACAGGTTTCCGGCCGGATTTCATAAGGCAGGAGACCGTTGAACTGGACCTGTAGTGCGGGAAGAACCGCAGCCTGACCCGCCTTGTCGCCCGCAGCCATTGCCTTGTAGGCGGTGGCCAGGTTGGGCGCCAGGGCCTGAGATTGGGTGAAATAGGCGTCGCAGATCGGGGCGCCGGCGGCGCTGTCGACGGCCGCCATGCTAGCGACGGTGCGGTCGGCGGAGAAGACGCCCTCGGCGACCGACTGATCGGATGCCGAAGCGATCTTGCCGGCCGAGCTGGACGCGGGCTGTGATCTGGCGGGGGCGTCGGTTTTCATGGCGTCGAGCTGGCGAAGCGCCATTGAGGTTGCCAGACCGTGCGGGCGCGGCGTCTGGGGCGCCGTCTCGGACGATTTTTGCATCAGTTCCGGCAGGGCGCCGGCCGTGGTCGCGGGCGCTGTAATCAGGAACGTAGAGCCGAGAAGTGCGGAAACCGCGAAACGGAATATGGATGACATAATAACCCCCTTGAAATATTTGGCGTTAACCATTGTGGTCATGAATACACGGAATGACCGTGTCGGCAACCTGGGCGAACACGGTTTTCGATCGCTGTGGCCGCACTGCGACCATCCGGACGACGCGCGCTCAGGCAACCCCTGAATAGGGAGGAAGGCGTCGGATCGCAGGCGTGATGAATTGCGCGAGCCTTAAGCCGATCGCTGTGTTATCGTCGATACACTGTGACCGGAGGGGAATCATGCGTGGAATTGCCGCTATCTGTATGGGCCTGGTGGTCCTGGCCACCGCTGCGCACGCCGCCGACCGGCCGGTTCCACCACCGGTGCCGCCGCTCGACACCATGAACGCCAAATCGGTCAAGGCCGTCTTCGCCCAAACCTTCAAGGTTGGCGGCAAGCAGTACGCATTTAAGGACGTCCGGGTGTCCAGTCTTCCTAAGGCGGTCGGCGCCGGCGCCGTCAACAGTCTTTCAGATCTGGCCTGGGTGTGTTTCGATCTGCCGGCGGACCAGCGCGTGTGGTTTTCGGGGGAGGGGCATCTCGACTTCAATACCATAACGCTCGCGCGCCGGGGCGCAGCGACAAGCCAATGCCCGGCCATGCCGGCGAAATTCACGCCGGTGGTCATAGACGCGGACCTGCGCATAGGCATGACGCGGGCCGAGGTTCTCAAGCGACTGGGGCAGCCGTCGCGTCAGGTCGACAGCTGGGTGGTCTACGGCAACGAATATGTAGGAGGCCGTACCGGTCTGGCGATCCAGTTCGACGGCGACAAGGCGGTTTTCATCTCGGCGTCGAACTGGGCGTCCAACTAATCAGCTCGCTATTTCGACGGCTTTCCTGCCGAACGAAAATTATTTCTTCTTGCGCTTGGACCTATAGTCCTCAGACCACGAAATCAGTGGCAGGATCGGTACGCCCCAGAGGGTTCCCGCCAGGCCGTAGAAAAGCAATTGCGCCCACAGGATCTGCGGCAACCGGCTGCCGATATCGCTGGCAATGACGACGTACACGACCAGGAAAACGATAATGCCCAAGCAGGCTATCGCACGGCGCTGCGGCAGGCTGAGCCTACGGGACGAGTCATCGTTTTGATCGTCTGGCATCAGCGTCGCTCGAAGGCTCGTGACAGATGGAACATGCCGAGCAATACAGCGGCGCCGAGCAGCGATACCCACAGAATCGGGAAGAAATCGCTTCGGATCATCTCAGCCGACACCATAAAGAAGTTCAGCAGGCAGGCGCCGAAGATGCCGACGAACAGGTTGATCGGAAAGCTGAACCGGCTTTTCGACAGCAGGTTGGCGATCCAACCGACGATCAGGCCCGCAAAGCTCGCCAGGATGTAGTTTTCCGCTGTCATAGTTCCATCCTCTGATTCTTTTGGATGGAGCATGATGTGTTCGGTTGAA
>CAMLLA010000484.1 GCA_946480525.1 uncultured Asticcacaulis sp.
AAACGCATTTTTTTATTCCGATTGATAAGGACCACCCGTGGCTGATCCCGCCTTAGGCACCAAACAGGTTTGCCCCAACTGCACGGCCAAGTTCTACGACCTGAACAACCGCCCCGCGCACTGCCCGAAATGCGCGTTCGAATTTGACCAGGAAGAAGTGATCCGCACGCGCCGTACCCGCGTCCGCACCACGGCCCCGGACTATGAGGATACGGATGAGGAAGCCGAAGATCAGGTGAAGGGCAAGACCCCGAGCGATGACGAGGACGAAGAGCCCGAAGTCGTCACGCCTGAAATCGATGAAGTCGTCGCGGACGATACGCTCATCGTCGATGAAGACGAAGATCTCGATCCGGCGGACCCGGCCCGCGTTGGCGGCGGCGGCGATGCGGTCGATATGGATATCGAAGACGCCGACCTGGTTGACGATGACGCCGATGACGTTCCGTTCCTGGAAGACGAAGACGACGCGGACTTCGATGAGGAAATCGACGGCCTGCCCGGCGAAGACGAAGAAGACCGCTAATAATAAGAAGGCCGCCGGAAACCCTGGCGGCCTTTTTCGTTAAACTGTCTCGGCGATGAATTCTTTCAGCGTGTCCAGTGTCACCGCCTGCGCCTCCGCGTCATAGCGCATGATCCGGGTACGATCGATACCCTCTTCGTCGAAGGCATGGGTTGCATTGACCGTCGTCGTCGTCGCATCCACGCCCTGTTTGCGCAAACTGACGATCAGACGAAGATAGTGCTTATAGGCCGCCAGATGGTCCGAGAGGGTCAGGACGGCAAGAGTCTTCGGTTTATGCCGCCATGGGCGCGTCACCGACCGCGCCATGAAGTTGATATAGGGATAAACGAGAAACAACCCCTTGACGCCATCCAGCCATTGCGGCGCCGGATCACTCAGACGGGCATCGCCAGCCTTGTCCAGCTTTTGCGTCATCAAATCCATGATCGCCCACGCGCCGTGGCTGAACCCCGCCAGCATCAGGCGCTCCGGATCGACATCGGGCCTTTGGCTGATGCCGGCGACGGCCGCCAGCACATCACCCGACCGTTCATAGCCGCGCAGCTTCAGCCCCTTGCATACCCAGGCGCTGGCGTGTTTGCGCGTCCAGCCGCGCGGCGTGAAACTGTCGACGATAAAGGCGCGCACGCCGCACTCGACAGCAGCCTGCGCATAGAGGGCCAGGTTCGATGCAATCCCGCCACAGCCGTGAAAGATGATCAGGGCCGGCCGGCGCACGGTGTCCTCAGGCCCGAAGACCTGGATATGCGGCATCAACAGGTCGCACCGCTGCTGCAGCGTATCGAGTGCCATATATTCCCCTAAGTGTTTGCTGAACCAAGCTCCTCGGGGAGCTGATTGCAACAGCGACCTACGTTAGCTTATTGTGCTCCCACTGCAACCGCGCTCGCCTCTTCGGGCAGCGGGATGGTCTCACCCAGGAATTTCAGCATAGCCGCAATCGACGCCTGCATCGCTTCTGCATCATAGGCCATGACCATGCCTTTGTTGTCTTCCTCATCGAAGGCGTGGCTGGCCGCAATCGGCAGAACCTCCACGACAGCGCCCGCCGCCGTGACGTTTTCAAAAATCTTCCTGGCGTGCTTGACTGGCGTCAGATGGTCCTTTTCCGCCAGCACCGCGAAGGTCTTCGGATGGCGCACCCACGGCTTTGTATTGCTGCGCGCCGGGAAGTTTATGTACGGATAGACCAGGAACAGGCCCTTGACCTTGTCCGCAAGGCTTGCGTCCGGATCGGCCAGCTTGGCTTCGCCCGGTTTGGTCAGCGCCTGGGTCATCAGGTCCATGATCGACCAGCCGCCGTGGCTGAACCCCGCCAGGACAACATTGTCCATATCGACACGCCCCGACTCTTTCAGCCCCCACAGGACGCTCAACACGTCGCCGGAGCGTTCGTATCCCTGCATGAAGGCGCCGGTGCAGATCAGCGACACCGCGAACGCTCGGTCCCAGCCGCGGGGCAGGAAACTGTCGACGACATAGGCGCGGATGCCGGTCGCCGCCGCGGCCTTGGCATAGGTATGGATGTGCGGGCGCATCCCGCCACAACCATGAAACAGCACAATGGCTGGTAGCACACGATCATCGTTCGAGCCGTACATCGTGATGTGCGGTTTCAGCAGCGCATAGCGCTCAGCCATGGTTTGCATTAAGTCCCCCTTTAATTTCCTTCTCCCCGCGTGCGGGGAGAAGGTGGCTAAGCTTGCTTAGCCGGATGAGGGGCAAGCATACTGTCAGCATTGCTACTTCTTCAGGTAAGGCCCCTCACCCTAACCCTCTCCCCGTAAACAGGGAGAGGGGACTTTAAGCCCTACCTCAAAGTCTCTTCCAGAAACCGCACAAAAGCCTGTTCGGTCCGGTCGTGACATGCGGCATCATAGGACATGAACGAGCCAAAATGAATGCCATCCTCGTCAAAACAGTGTGTTGCATCCAGATCCAGCGTATCGACGGGCACCCCTTCGTCCTTCAACCGCTTGAAGACGTTCGCGGCGTGGGCATGGGCGGTCAGGAAATCGCTGCGCGCCAGCACGGCCAGGGTCTGTGGCCGATAT
>CAMLLA010000485.1 GCA_946480525.1 uncultured Asticcacaulis sp.
AGACCTGGAACGAGGTCTCTGCTCTTTTGGCGCCGTGGTACGAAAAAGCGACGACGCTTTCGCCTGACAGCCCGCTGCGCAAGGAGGTCGCCACGATCCGCGCCGCCTCAAACGACCCGAAGGTCCAGGCGGCCATGGCGCTCAAGCTGGTGCAGACCCGGGTGCGTTATGTCTTTCTGGGCATGAACCTGGGCGGCTATGTTCCGGCAGAGGCCGACGCGACGTGGCAGCGCCGTTTCGGCGATTGCAAGGGCAAGTCGGCGCTGCTGGTCGCGATCCTGCGCGAACTGGGGATCAAGGCCGAGGCGGCGGCGGTTAATTCCGGGGGTGGTGACGGACTGGACCAGCATCTGCCATCGATCGAAATGTTCGACCATGTCATCGTCCGCGCCGAGATCGACGGCAAGGTCTACTGGCTGGACGGCACCCGCCTGGGCGACCGTGACCTCGACAGCATTCGCCCGCCCTATGTGCGCTGGGCGCTGCCGATGACGACCGCGGGGGCGGCGCTCGAAGCCGTGCCCATGCTGCCGCCGGAAAAGCCGACCGAAGAGATGTATTTCCGCCTTGATGCCTCGGCTGGCCTCGATGTTCCGGCCCGGACCCGCATCGAAAAGACGCTGCGTGGCGACGAGGCGGTGCGGTTCGACGCCGCCTATCGCGCCATGGCCACCGACGCCCGCGAAGACGCGCTGAAAGGCTACTGGAAGGAAGACTACAAGTGGATCGAGCCGCGCAAGGTGTCGGCGACCTTCGATCCTGTGGCGGGCGAAGAAAAGCTGGTCATGGACGGCGTAGCCCGCATGGAATGGAATGCCGGCAGCGACGGCCGCAGCTGGCGCTACCAGACCGACGGCCTGCTGATGGGCTGGGGGCGGGGGCTCAATCGCGACTCCGGGCCGCACAAGTCGGCGCCGGTCATCGTGGGCTTCCCGCATTTTGAGCGCACGCGCCAGGAAATCATCCTGCCAAAGGGCGGGAAGGACTTCACCGTCGAAGGCGAGCCTATCGACAAGACGCTGGGCGGCACCGAGTTCAAGCGCCAGGTGAGCCTGAAGGACGGCGTATTGACGCTCGACACCTCGCGGCGGTCACTTGTGCCGGAAATCAGCTACAAGGACGCCAAGGCGGCCGAACCCGTCCTGACCGACCTGTGGAAAAAGGATGTCTACCTGGTCGCGCCCAAGGCCTACCGCAAGGACCGCAGCCAGGGCACGGCGGCTGCGACGGTCGGGGCTGCGGCCGGTGGCGACAGCCAGACGGCCGAGGAACTGGCGCTGGAGGCCGTCAAGCTGATCCAGCAGAACCGGGGCGACGAAGCGCTGGTCAAGCTGAACAAGGCGCTGGAGAAGGATCCCTCGCTGGTCATGGCGCTGTCGGCGCGCGGCACCGTCTTCATGACGCGCGGCAATGCCAATGCCGCCCGTGCCGACTTCGAAATGGCGGTGAAGACCGATCCGTCGCAATGGACGGCGTGGAACGGCCTGGGCGCCGTGCATGCCAGCCAGTTCCGCACGGCCGAGGCGATCGACGCCTATACGCGGGCGATCGATATCTATCCGAACAACACCTATGCCCTGAAGCAAAGGGCAGGCGCCTATGTGCTGCTGCGCGATTTCGACAAGGCCCGGGCAGATGCCGAGGGGCTGCGCGATATCGAAGGCGATACCCTGGCTGTGGTGTCTCTTCGCGTCGACATCGAAACAAACGATCACAAGCGTGAAGCGGCGCGCACGATCATCGAGGACGCCATCGCCGCCAGCCCCGACAACACCGATTTGCAGATCATGCTTCCGGCGTTGCTGACGAATTGCGTGAGTGTCGACGCCAAGGCCTGCGAGGCGTCGAACGCACAGGCGGTGTTGGAATACGATAAGCTGATCGCCGCCGGTCCGAAGCTGCCGTACTACGTCATGCGCGCCCAGGCGCGGCCGGACAAGGACCGCGCCAAGGCGCTTGAGGATCTGGATGCGGCCATAGCGATGGACGAAACCTCGGTCTGGGCAATGGCGGCCAAGGCTCAGATGCTGATCAAGGACAAGGCCTACGACAAGGCCATGGTCCTGGCTGAAAAGATGGTGGCCGACGAACCGAAGGACACGTCGGGCCGCATACTGCGCGCGGAGATATTTCTCAAGACGGGCCGCAAGGACCAGGCGATCGCCGAATTCGCGCAGATGAAGCGCGAATATCCAAAGGCGGCCATGATCTACAATACGTCATGCTGGGATCTGGCGACTCACAATGTCGAGCTGGAAAAGGCCCTGGCCGATTGCGACACCGGGCTGAAACTGTCGCCCAGGGCGCCGGCCATTCTCGACAGCCGGGGCTTCGTGAAACTGCGCCTTGGCCGTTATGACGAAGCCATTTCCGACTACGACGCGGCGCTGGCGGTCGTGCCGGAACTGGTCGCATCGCTTTACGGGCGCGGGCTCGCCAAGCTGCGCAAGCTGGTGCACGCCTATGCCGCGCTCATGGCGACCGATTTCGGCGCGAGCCTGGTGCGTTTCGACCTGCGCGACCTGACCGAGCGGAACGCCGCCGTCGCGCGTGCCTCCAAGAAGC
>CAMLLA010000486.1 GCA_946480525.1 uncultured Asticcacaulis sp.
AGGGAAAACGAATGCCGCAGGACCAAAGCGTCGCGACGTCGCTGAAACCGGGCAAGTACAGATGGGTTATCTGTATCTTGCTCCTGTTGGCGATGGTCATCAACTACACCCACCGCCAAACCTTCGCGCTCCTGAAGGATACCGTCGGCCCTGAGCAGGGCTGGACCGAGACGACCTATGCCGACATCGTCTTCTGGTTCCAGACCGCCTACGCCCTGGGTTACGTCACCTTTGGCGGCATTATCGACCGTATCGGCGCACGCGCGGGTTACAGCATCGCCTTTGCCATCTGGACCATTTCGCACACCGTGACCGGCTTCGTCGGCAATGCGTTCCAGTTCATGGTCGCCCGCTTCGCACTGGGCATCGGTGAATCGGGCGCCTTCCCGGCCAGCCTGAAAGCCATTGCCGAGTGGTTCCCGCAAAAGGAACGTGCGCTTGCCGTCGGTATCTTCAATGCCGGCTCGAACCTCGGCGCCATCGTCGCGCCATTCGCCGTCCCGCTGATCACGCTGGCCAGCGTCAATATGACCTTCGGCAGCTACCACGTCCAGATGGACGGCCTTGGCTGGGGCTGGCGCGCCACCTTCTTCGTCACCGGCCTGGGCTCCATGATCTGGCTGGCCGCCTGGTGGTTCATGTACCGCAAACCGCAGGAGCATCCGAAGGTCAACGCCGCGGAACTGGCCCTGATCGAAAGCGACCCTGCCGACAAGACGGCCAAGGTGCCGTGGAGCAAGGTCATCATGGTCAAGGAAACCTGGATGTTCGCCATCGGCAAGTTCCTGATCGACCCGATCTGGTGGGTGTGGCTGTTCTGGCTGCCCGATCTGCTCAAGAAGAATTATGGCCTAGACCTGTCCAGCTTCGGCCTGCCGATCATCGCGATCTACCTGATGTCGGACGTTGGTTCCGTCGCCGGCGGCTGGCTGTCCTCGACCCTGCTCAAGGCGGGTGTCAGCGTCAACCTGTCGCGCAAGCTGACCCTGTTCATCTTCGCCCTGTTCGTGATGCCGGTCTTCCTGCTCGACGGCGTCAAGGACCTATGGACTGCCGTCCTGATCATCGGCATCGCCACCGCTGCCCACCAGGCTTTCTCAGCCAACCTCTACACCCTGCCGACTGACACCGTACCGCGCGCAGCCATCGGCTCGATCATCGGCTTTGGCGGCATGTGTGGGGCCATCGGCGGCATGCTGATGTCGAAGAATGTCGGCTTCATCCTGGAAACCACCGGTTCCTACAAGACGATCTTCTGGATCGCCGGTTCGGTCTACCTGATCGCCGTCATCGCCATCCACCTGATTAGTCCCAGGCTGGAACGGACGACCAAGCTCGATGACGTCGCGAGCTGATCCACCCTGACCACAGAAAACCCGGATCGCTCCCACGATCCGGGTTTTTTGCTTTCCGCCATAGAAGGACACTCCATCCCCTAACGTTTTACTTATTATTTCGCCTTATAGTGGCACGGACACGGCTTATCGAGTTCAGGAGCGTTTTAAGTGTCCATTCGTGCAAGACTGCTGGCCCTTATGGGCGGTTTCGCCGCCATGGCGCTGATTATTACTGCGCTCGGCCTGTCGACCATCAATGATTACAATCGCATGATGCGTGACTACGACCACGCCTACCAGAATGCCTGGCGCGGCGAGCGGCTGAACCGGCTGATGAGCAACGTCGTCATGGAGACGCGTGGCCTCTACATCGCGCGGGACGACGCCGAACTCAAACGCTTCGTTGCCAGCCTGCACAGCAATCTCGACAATATCGAAACCCTGCTCGCCGAGTGGAAGACCGACCTGACATCTGAGGATGCAGGCCGCCTGGCGGCGATCGAAAATGAAACCAAGACCTTTATCTCCATCCGGCGCGGCATGGCTGAATCGGCCGCGCACGGCGACGTTGCAGCGGCGCTCAACATGTCCAACACCACCCGCAGCAGCCGGATCGCCTTCCAGCAGAAAATCGACGACGTCGTCCAGCAGACCATCCGAGAGCTGGCTGTCGCCAAGGCAGAGGCCAGCCGTTACAATGAGAAGCGCGCCAGTGACTTTCTCGTCACCTGCCTGATCGGGATTACGCTTATGCTGGGCATGTCGCTGTGGATCGTGGCGCATTTCATCACCGTTCCTCTGCGCAACCTGGCCTCGGCCATCATCAAGACATCTCGCGGCGACTACAGTATTTCCCTTGCGTCGCAGGGCCAGACATCCAGCGCAAAAGATGAGGTCGCGAATGTGTGGCAGGCGCTGGCAGTCCTGAAGGAACGCGCCGTCGAAGCCGAACGGCTGGCCAACGCGCAGCGCGAAGCCGAGCGTCAGGCGGAACTGAAGCTGCGCGAGCTCGTCCTCGACTGATGTGTAGCCGGCCCGGTGCCGTCTAACAGCGCTATATCGGCTATGAATGCGCGGAAGGGCTTTCAACCGGGATGGTAACGCACTATATTGGGGGTGTTCGGGCAACCGGACTATGGGGATAAACGCCCACGTAATAAGCGAACTGGACCCGGGTGCGATTCCCGGCGGCTCCACCATCCCGCCCGGCTGTTGGGCTTTATGGGGC
>CAMLLA010000487.1 GCA_946480525.1 uncultured Asticcacaulis sp.
CAACGCCCTCGTCGACATCACCAACCTGATCTCGTACGACCGCGCCCGTCCGCTGCACGTCTACGACCTGAATAAGCTCGTCGGCACGCAGATCGTCGCGCGCCTCGGCCACGACAACCCGAAGGCCGAGGGCGAGGACGCCCACACACACGAACAACTGATCGCGCTCGACGGCAAAACCTACAGCCTGACACCGGACATGTCGGTCATTAGCGACGCCAATGGCGAACGCCCGATCGGTATCGGCGGCGTCATGGGCGGGGAGTCGACTGGCGTTGATGACTCCACGACCGACATCTTCCTGGAAAGCGCCTGGTTCGATCCGATCCGCACCGCCCAGACCGGCCGCACCACCGGCATTACGTCGGACGCGCAATACCGTTTCGCGCGCGGCGTCGATCCGGAATTCGTCGTGCCCGGCCTGGAACTGGCGACACAGCTGATCCTCGACCTGTGCGGCGGCGAAGCCTCCGAGGTCGTCGTCGACGGCAAGGCCCCGGCCCGCCGCCCGAACGTCAGCTTCGATCCGGCCTATGTCGGGCAACTGACTGGCCTCACCGTCAGCAATGACGAGATCAAACGCATCCTGCGGGCGCTGGGCTTTGCGCTCGACGCCCAAGGCGCCGGCTATGATGTCACCGTGCCGTCGTGGCGCCGCGATGTCGAAGGCAAGGCCGATCTGGTCGAAGAAGTCGCGCGCATCCATGGCTTCAACGCCATCCCCGCTACGCCGCTTCCGGTCGTCCAGCCGCGCCCCGGCGGCGTCCTGACCGCACAACAAGCCAAGGCGCGCGCCGGCCGCCGCGCCCTCGCTGCACTGGGCTATTCGGAAGCTGTCACCTGGTCGTTCATGCGCCAGGACTGGGCCAGGCTGTTCGGCGGTGGCGACGACACCCTGCTGCTGGCCAATCCGATCGCCTCTGAACTGAACTGCATGCGCCCGACGGCGCTGTCAAACCTGCTGGAAGCCGCCGGCCGCAATGCCGCGCGCGGTCTTCATGGCGCGCAACTGTTCGAAATCGGCCCGATCTATCAGGGCCTGGAGCCCGGCGACCAAAAGCCGACCGTCGCGGCCATCCGCGCCCCGTCAAAGGCCCGCCACTGGCAGAACACCGGCGAAGACGCCCTGTTTGCGCTGAAGGCCGATCTGTTCAGCCTGCTCGACGCCATGGGCGCACCCGTCGCCTCGCTGCAACTGGTGCAAGGTTCGAACGCCGGCCACTGGCACCCGGGCCGTTCAGCCCGCTTGCAACTGGGGCCCAAACAGGTCGTCGCCGAGTTCGGCGAACTGCACCCGGCCGTGCTGAAGGCCATGGATCTCGACGGCGCCTATGTCGGTTTCGAAATCCGCATCGACAACCTGCCTTCACCGAAGGCCAAGTCCGGCAAGTCGAAGGGCGCTTTGTCGCTGTCGAGCTTCATGCCGCTGACGCGCGACTTTGCCTTCCTTGCCGACGAAGCCGTCGTCGCCGGCGATGTCGTCAAGGCCGTCAAGGGCGCCGACAAGCTGCTGATTTCCGATGCCCGCGTCTTCGACGTCTATCGCGGCCAGGGCGTGCCCGACGGCCAGAAATCGCTGGCCATCGAAGTCACCCTGCAACCGGTCGACAAGACCCTGACGGAGCCGGAAATCGAAGCCGTCGCCGGCAAGGTCATCGCTGCGGCGAGCAAGGCCGGCGCCACCTTGCGCGCCTGATTTCAGGCACCGCAAAAACCTTGCATATTCAACCCTCCGGTGCGTCCGCAGCACCGGAGGGTTTTGCTTTTTGCCCTTGGTATTGCTTTGGCCTGTCCTTTGAAAAACAAGGTTAATTCCGCTTAACCGTTGCAATAAAACATCTTTTTGATCCACCCGGCGTCATTCGGGTACCGGTTGGTCTGGCCAACGCCGGTTTTTATGTTACCTTTATCAAATATAAGAATTAGGGAGTTCAAGGGTGCGGGGCGAACCAGACCAACTCTCAGCCTGTACGGCTGGGGGCACGACGACGCAAACGCGCCTTGGCGCCGCAACGGGCATCGCCCTTGCCAGCGCGGGCCTCACAGCCTGCGGCGGCGGTGGCGGTGGGTCTTCCGGCGGCGGCGGCGCACCATCCCCACCTCCACCTCCCCCCGCGTTGAACTATACCGATACCGAAGCCGCACGCTTTCTGCTTCAGGCGCAGTTTTCAGCTTCGCCCGCTGATGTCATCAGCGTCCGGACCCTGGGCTACGACGCCTGGCTGACCCAGCAGTTCGCGTCGGTCCAGAGCCAGACGGCGACGGAATGGCTTAATTCGCGCAACTGGCATGTGCCCGACGAAAAGGACAAGTATTTCAATCCGACCTACGGCGACTGGATGGCCTGGCGGATGATGATGACCGGGTCGGACCAGTTGCGCAAACGCTCCGCCCTGGCCCTGTCGGAGATGATGGTGGCGTCGCTCAATCCCATAGACGGCTTCTGGCCGCCGTACGTCATCGCGGGGTACTGGGACATCCTGAACACCCACGCCTTTGGCAACTTCCGCACGCTGCTTGAGGAAATCACCCTCAACCCGGCCATGGGCTTTTATCTCAACACC
>CAMLLA010000488.1 GCA_946480525.1 uncultured Asticcacaulis sp.
AACCGGCAATGGCCATGTCTACAGCAGTGGTTACATATCCGACGAGGACGCGCTGGACAGCCTGAATGCCGATCTCGACGGCGCTCCCCTTGCGGAACCGAACTTCCTTCGGTTCACAGCCGGCATCCGCAAGATGCCGTGGAAGAAGAATGTCGTGTCGATAGGCCTGGCGTCGGGTTTCCTCGAACCGCTCGAGTCGACATCGATACACCTCATCCAGACGGTCATTGCCCGCCTGATGGCGAACTTTCCGGACAAGTCGTTCAACCAGCCCGACATCGATTACTACAACGCGCGAACCCGGCTGGAATACGAACAGGTCCGGGATTTTATCATTCTGCATTATTATGCCACAGAGCGCGATGACAGCCCGTTCTGGAACTATTGCCGCACCATGGCCATCCCCCAGACCCTGGCGGACCGGCTGGCCATCTACGGGGAAAACGCCCGGCAATACCGCCACGACAATGAGCTGTTCAGCGAAGTCAGCTGGCTGGCGGTCATGCACGGTCAGAACATAAGGCCGAAGCGTTACCACCCGATCGCCGACATGATTCCGGAAGACGAACTCGTACGGCGCATGACCCTCCTGGAGGACAGTATAACCCGGTCGCTTGAAATCATGCCTGGTCACCAGGCCTTCATTGACCGGTATTGCCGCAGCGCGATCCTCGGCATGTAAGCCCTTGAGCGATATACGGAAAAGGTATGCAGCGGTTCTAACCGGATCCCTCCGGCCCAAAAAGCAAAATTGACAGGTGCAAAATGACATTACGGCCGATACATTTTTTATCCATCCTCGCGATCGGACTCGCCGCCGCCGTCGCCCCGGTTACGGCGACGTGTGCAGAGGTTGCGCAAAGCACGGTCCGTGTCGAGCACCTCAAGGTGCACAGTGCTGCATTGGAAGGGAATCTGGAGGGCGAAGCGCCGGACCGCGACGTCATCGTCTATTTGCCCGCCGACTATGGGAAAAACGTTAAACGCCGCTACCCTGTTGTCTACGCGCTGCATGGGTACAATATGACGGCCGATGGTTTCGCGGGTCTCCTGCAGAGCCCAAGGACACTCGACGCCGCTTTCGCGCGCAGCCCGGGCATGATCGTCGTTCTGCCGGACACACAAACCTTTCACAACGGATCCATGTATTCCAGTTCCATCACAAGCGGCGACTGGGAAGGCTTTATCACACGCGATCTGGTCGCCTACATTGACGCCCATTACCGGACCATTCCCGATCGCAGGAGTCGCGGCCTGGCCGGCCATTCCATGGGAGGGTACGGCACTGCCAGGCTGGGCATGAAATATCCCGACGTGTTCAGTGCACTCTATATCATGAGCCCTTGCTGCCTGTCGGCGCGCGGTGCGCCGCCGGCATCGGCAGCTGCCATAGTCGAAGGCGCCACGACGCGTGAAGCCGTCACGAAGCTGGACTTTTTACCGCGCGCCACATTGGCCGTCGCCGCAGCCTGGTCGCCCAATCCGAATAAGCCTCCGCTGTTCGTTGACCTGCCGACGGTGAACGGTGTTCCCGACACGTCGGTGCTGGCGCGCTGGGCGGCGAACGCTCCCCTGTCGATGCTTGACCAGCATGTCTTCAATCTGCGCAAATATTCGGCGATCGCCATCGATGTGGGTGATCAGGATGGCCTTCGTGTCGATGCGGCGGACCTGCACAAACGCATGCTTGACTCAGGCGTGCCAAACACCTTCGAGGTATATTCCGGGGACCACGGCAATCGTGTCGCGGAACGGTTTGAAACAAAGGTCTTGCCGTTTTTCGCCGGCACCTTGTCGTTTGACGGTGCGCAGGACAAGTAACGGCGCCCAGGCCGCGAGGTGCGGGTTCAGACGGGCAGCGTCATACTGTTCTTGACCTCTTCGAGGACGGCATAGGTCCGCGTTTCGCGGACACCCGGCAGGCTTACCAGCACGTCGCCGAGGAATTGGCGGTAAGCGGCCATGTCCTTGACGCGCGCCTTGATCAGGTAGTCGAATCCGCCGGCGACCATATGGCATTCCAGGATTTCCCGCTGGCGTTGCACGGAGCGGCCAAAGGCTTCGAAGACATCGTCCGTTGTGCGGTCGAGCAACACCTCGACGAAGATCAGCAGCGCCCGATCGAGTTTTCCCGGATCGAGGACAGCCATGGTGCCCAGAATATAACCGTTGGATTTCAGGCGCTTGACACGGTCAAAGCAGGCCGCAGGCGACACATGGACGGCTTCCGCCAAAGCCTGGTTGGTCATGCGGCCGTCGCGCTGAAGATTACGCAGAATTTTCCTGTCGATTTCGTCCAGCATCCGAATATTGTTCCATATTACCACAGATAGGCCAAATTATCTTCGGGCATCGCAGGCAAATTACCAAGGACATTTTCAAAATCGGGCGCATAATCATATAAGTTTCAGGAGATACTGTCATGCCCGCATCCGATGCCGTTGCACAGATGAACACCCTCTATCGTGCGCCCGAAGCCGAGGTGCTTGCCAAGCTGCTCCCATCCGCCACCCTGAGCGCAGCCGAGCGCGATCTTGCCATGACCGAGGCGCGCC
>CAMLLA010000489.1 GCA_946480525.1 uncultured Asticcacaulis sp.
GTAACGCAGGCGGCCGCTGTTGGGATCATAGAACTGGGCGCGGGTGTCCAGGTTCCAGTTGTTCTGGGTCGCCTGGCGCGTCGCCACGTCCCTTTCCGAATATTGCGCAAAGAGCGCGACACCGAAGGTCTTCGCGTCGTCCGTCCAGCTGAAGACGCCCGTGGCTTCCGGAGTCCAGTCCTTGCCGTCGACCATGCCGTCGCCATGCAGCGCCTTCAGGCTGACTGAGCCGGTCGCGCCGGCCTTGCCGATCGGACGCAGGGTCTTGATGTTAAGCGTCGCGCCGATACCGCCGGACGCTACGCCGGCCTTACCGGTCTTGTAGACTTCGAAGCCCGAAATGCTGTCCGATGCGATGTTCGAGAAGTCGAAGCTGCGCGATCCGCCCATGGCGAAGCTGTTGCCGCCGCCGATCAGGTCGATGGTGGCCGTCGGCATGACACGGCCGTTCAGGGTCACCAGGTTGAAGCCGGGGCCGAAGCCGCGAACCGTCACCTTGGAGCCTGCGCCGTTGACGCGATCGATCGAAACGCCCGGAATGCGCTGGACTGACTCGGCCAGGTTGGTGTCCGGATACTTGCCGATGTCTTCGGCGGTGATGGCGTCAACGACGCCGGTGGCGTTCTTCTTGATGGTCATCGAACGCTGCAATGAGCCGCGAACGCCGGTCACGACGACGACGTCCGCCTCGGCGGGGGCAGGAGACGCCGCATCCTGGGCTGCGGCCGTGCCGGCGACGGCGAGAAGGGCGAGAGTCGATACGCCGCCAAGAATAGCTTTGCGCATCGTACGGGTTTGTCTATTTGATACGTGTGTGGTCACCTTGTTCATCCCAAATTGTGTTGTTGCCACTTGCTTTTTTTATGCTTGTCCGGCGACCGCCGTTTTGGGCGGATACAGATTTCGCAGGCTCGCAACCTTTTTCATTGTGGGGTTTTCTTTCGAACCGCCTCCTGTCTGCCTTCCCCTCTTGAACGCAATGGCTCGTCCGCAAAAACATGGGGCCGCAGGCTCAGGCGGCCCCAAGCCAGTTGGGAGACAGAGCCCTTAAGGAGAGACGTCCGTACCGGCGCCGGAGGCGCAGAACACGGAGAGCCCTTCCCTCAATAGGGGAGAGGTAAAGACGTAGCGGCGACTGGGAAAAATGGATTGTAAAAAATTAACCTGCCGGTACTCAGCACGCGAAAGCAGGCGTCGATCTCGATGCCTGTATTTGTGGAATAAAATAGAGTATAGAGCGCCGCTTTGCTTCCGTGGAAGCAAGGCGGCGACCAGTTAAGACCTGGTTCGGATCAAAAGGTATCAGGCTTCTGCGCGCAGCGGGCTGTTCGCAAACGATGCCCCGGGCGCCGTGGCGTAGCTGCGGATGACCCACGCCGCCCCGGTTATCGACAGGGCCACGCACAACATCGTCCATTCGACCTGGCTGGCAGGGGCGGCTATGACGCGCGGCAGGTGCAGCAATATTACGAACACCGCGCACATTGCCGCCTCCATACCGGCGGCCAACTGCGCCCGCAAGCCGGATACCAGGGCCAAGCCGGCCGTCAGGTGGCCGCAGCCGGTAATATACGCCCAGATCAGCGGGAAGGGCAGCCATGCCGGCACCATCTTCGCCGTTATTTCGGCATAGGCAAAATGGCTTATCCCGAACACCATCGCGCACAGTCCGAAGGCGATCCGCGCGCCCAGCAGGACGCGGGCATTCTGCCCCCCGGCTCCGGCAAGCGCCAAGCCGGCGGCCGCCAAGCAGCCTGCTTCGGCGATACCGAGCCAGACATAAACCTGCCCCGGCTGTTGCGCCACCAGAGGCCCATGAAAGACAAACGCCCAGATGCCGAACAGGATCGCTGCGGACACGGCGCCCGCAATGGCCAGCCGCTTTATCAGAATCGCAATTCCGGTTGCGATAAGCCACAGCGCACTGATGGTCGCCGCATAGGGTATGGCCTTCACCCACTCAGGAGCCGACTGCCATTGCAGGGCGAAGTCGTGGAACGCCAGGCACACAAAACCCAGGCCGGCAACGCCGGCGGCAAACGGAGCCCGGTTCACCAAAGAAAAGTTGTTCATCTCGACCTTCTTTCAGGGCAGGGGGCGTTTCAGGGCAGGAGGCGCGGCGGCGCTGAGCGACCGTAAACCATCGCGCCGCCGGGAAATTGTATTTATTTAACCTCGGCCAGGAAAGTTCCGAAAATATCGCTGTTCGATTCCGGTTGAAAATCCTGGGGGATGGCGGACAATGTGGCTATGTCATTCCAGGTCTACACGCCGGCATATCCGCTCAACCGCTTCGTGCGCTACTTCTATAGCCCGACGGGGAAGATGCCGTACCGTGAAGAAAAGGTGCTGCCGTCACCCCAGACCGATCTGAAAATCAATTTCGGCGGTGGTTTCGTGGCAAAGCGCGCCGGCCAGTCCGAACCTTTTGCCATCGATCCCAGGGGCTGGTTCATGGGCGTGTGGGACCAGTACCACACCGTTGTCTGGCCGGACGATCCCGATTTTATCGGTGTCAGCTTCTGGCCGGGCGGCGCCCACGGT
>CAMLLA010000490.1 GCA_946480525.1 uncultured Asticcacaulis sp.
CGTCTGGTGGCACGATACACTGGGCGTCCTGATGACGCAGTTGCTGATGGCCGCGCCACCCCAGGCAGTGCGTGGCGTGCTGGAGCGCCTGACCGAAGACTTCTATAGCTTACGTGATGGCTTCCCCGACCTGATGCTGACGCGCGACGGCCAGATCCGCTTTATCGAGATCAAGGCCGAGGGTGACCAGGTGCGCCGCAACCAGCTGGCGCGGCTGAACCTGCTGAAATCGCTGGGCTTCGACGCCGATATCTGCAAGGTCAAATACCGCATCGACCCGAACCAGACCTATGTCGTCGTCGACGTCGAAACCACCGGGGGGCGCCCGCCCAATGATCGTGTGACCGAGATCGGCGCCGTCAAGATCCGCGGCGGTGAAGTGGTGGGTGAGTGGCAGTCGCTGATCAATCCGCAGCGCCATATCCCGTCCTTTATCACTGAACTGACGGGCATTTCGAACAGCATGGTCGCTGATGCGCCGTTGTTCGCGGACTTGGCGGAAGACTTGGCGGCGTTTCTCGATGGCGCCATCTTCGTCGCCCACAATGTCAATTTCGATTACGGCTTTATCAGCAGCGAATTTGCCCGCGCCGGTATCCGTTTCCGCTTTCCGAAACTGTGTACCTGTGCCGCGATGCGCAAACACTATCCGGGTCATGAGTCGTACGGGCTGGCCAATCTGTGCCGGCAATACAATATCCGGCTCGACAACCATCACCGGGCATTGGCTGACGCGCGTGCCGCGGCGAATCTGTTGCTGTTGGTCAATGAGAAACGCCTGGCGGCCTGACGTTTACACCATAGAAAAGGCCCCGCCTTGGGGGAAGACGGGGCCTTATCTCTGTCTAGGAAACAGAAACGCGTATGTCCCGCCGGGAATAGGGAAATACGCGAAAGACTGACGGGCATCCCTGCCGCAGTCACGAATCTTGTAAACGATTACAAGCAAAAGTTCAAGCAAAAATGTCATCGTTGGACAATATGCTGGCTGCGCATGCGGTTGACGCGGTTTCAATTGATACTAAGTTAAAGCGATAGGCAGCGGGTTCAGCTCAATATCGCGACAAGCAACAGGAGGACGCTTATGACATCGGCTATCGTTGGTTGGGGCCACACCCCGTTCGGCAAACTGGACGGTCAGTCGCTTGAAGCCCTGATCCATGAGGCCGCTCGCGAAGCCCTTTCTGATGCCGGTTTGACGGGGGCGGATATCGACGCGGTCTGGCTCGGCAACTTCAACGCCGGCATGGTGCCGGACGGGTTCGCGTCGTCCATGATCATGGGCGCCGACGAAGGCCTGCGCTGGAAGACGGCGACGCGTGTCGAGAACGCCTGCGCCTCGGGATCGGCCGCGCTCTATGCCGCCATGGATGCGATCGCTTCGGGCCGGGTAAGAACGGCCCTGGTTGTGGGGGCCGAGAAGATGACGGCGGTCGATGGCGCCGCCGTGACGCGCGCATTGGGTGCCGCCAGCTATCAGAGGGAAGAGGCGGGGATGTCGTTTCCGATGATCTTCGCGGAATTCGCCAAGGCCTATGCCGGCAAGTGGGGAGATCCCGTCGAAGCCATGGCCCACATCGCCGCCAAGAACCACGCTGCCGCCGTCCATAATCCGCTGGCGCAGTTGCGCAAACCGCTCGAACTCGACTTCTGCCTCAATGCGTCGGACAAGAACCCGATCATTGCCGCGCCACTGAAAAAGACCGACTGTTCGCTTGTGTCCGATGGGGCAGCGGCCATTGTGCTGGTGCGCGCCGACATGGCGGGCGATTTCCGTCGCGCCGTCGGCTTCCGCGCCGCGCAGCAGGTCAACGACCTTCTGCCCCTGTCGCAAAAGGACCTGACCGCCTTCGAAGGTCCGCGCCGGGCTTTTCAAGCGGCCTATGCGCAAGCCCGTGTCAGCGTGGACGATATTGCGTTCGCCGAGGTCCACGACTGCTTCACCATTGCCGAACTGTTGTCGGTCGAAGTCATGGGCCTGGCCGCGCCCGGTAAGGGACGCGAGCTGGTCATTGACGGCGGCACCGGCCGCAACGGCCGGCTGCCGATCAACATGTCCGGGGGCCTCAAGGCAAAGGGGCATCCGGTCGGCGCCACCGGCGTCTCCATGCATGTCATCGCGGCCCGGCAACTGACGGGTGAGGCGGCGGACATGCAACTGCCCGATCCCAAACTCGGCATGGTCTTCAATATGGGCGGAGGTGCTGTGGCGTCCTACGTCTCGATTTTAGAGCGGATCGGTTAGTTTGACGCGCTTTTAATCCCAAAACCGCGTAGCACTTTTGGCTGCGCCGAACTCCGTTTGGGAAAGCGCTTAGTAATTCTTCGAATATTTGACGCTAACCGCCGTGCCGGTATTGCCGGCTTGCGACAGGATGCTGAGCGCACGCGACAGGGCGATCTCGATCTGCGTGGCGGCAAAGCCCTTGGTGTCGGTGACGACCTCGACATAGACGCTGTTGGTCAGGTACTTGCCGGCGGCCAGCGATGTGCCGCGCCCGGTGGCGGCGTCGGCGCCG
>CAMLLA010000491.1 GCA_946480525.1 uncultured Asticcacaulis sp.
GACCATCGGGTCGTTGTACGTGCGGCCGATCAGGCGCTTGATGGCGAAGAAGGTGTTGGCGGGGTTGGTGACGGCCTGGCGCTTGGCCGGCTGGCCGATCAGGCGTTCCGAATCGCTGGCGATGGCGACAACCGAAGGCGTGGTGCGAACGCCTTCGGCGTTTTCGATGACCTTCGGGTTCTTGCCGTCCATGACGGCGACGCAAGAGTTGGTCGTACCAAGGTCGATGCCGATGATTTTAGCCATGGGTCTTAAATCTACTCCGTTTAAGGCGAATGGACGTCGTAATGTCTCGTTCGCGAGACTCGTTGGGCAGCCTTATTAAGAAAGCACCGCCCTTGTCCATCCCCGTTGAGATGAAAAGTTTTAATTTTCCGGTCGCACCGCGTTGACGGCGGCTTCCGGATCACAGCGGATATGGGTAAGCCGAAACGCCCCGCAAGAGGTAAAACCCATAAATTTCATATGGCCAAATCGAAGAAAACCCCGCCACCTTATCGATGACGGGATTTTCACTTATTTCTTCTGCAATTCGGTCTTGAAGGCGTCGAGGTTTAACGGCCGGCCCAGGAAGTTCTGGATCAGGACATTGGCGTCCTGGAAACCACCCGGCTCCAGTACCAGCTTACGATAGCGGGCGGCTTTCGATGCCCGTGCGGATCGCAACCGGGACGGCGTGGTTGTACTGCCTTCGCGCGGGTGCATGTCGAGATAGAAGCGGCCGACCAGCTAATTTCGAAGGCTTGGCAGCACTCACGGCGAAGCGCTGCTAACATACTGTATTTTAAAAGAAATTAATCTTGAAATTTGGCAAAATCGCGATACGCTTTTGACTGTAAGGAGTCAAGTCAAATGCGTGTTTCACCCGAGTTTCAGCTTCAGATGATGGGGTATGGTCTGACCACTGCCCACATACTTTATCACATGCCCGACTTCCGGTCCGTGCTTCAGACCTATGTCTGGCAGGATTACGACATCGCACCGGATTTCCCGGCGCTCAAGAAATTCCTCGACTTCTGGGAAGCCAATCTCGACGGGCCGCTGCATTCGGTACGCTATGCTCACCAGACGCTGATCAAGCCGGGTGAATGGCGCGCGGTCGACGGCGAGTTTACCCTGCACTGACCCATCGGGCGACACTCAGTGAAGCTGGGTGATCAGTCGTGACAGCACGCTTTCGAGTTGCTTGGGATCGAACGGCTTCGGGATGAAGTCGTCCATGCCGGCTTCCAGGCACTTGTGTTTGTCGCGGTCGAAGACGTGGGCGGTCATGGCGACGATCGGCGTACGGTGGCCGCCGCGCTCGCTTTCCATCTGGCGAATGCGGCGGGTGCTTTCGAACCCGTCCATGCCCGGCATCTGGACATCCATCAGGATCAGGTCATAGGCGCCGCGTTCGACGCGACGGAAACCTTCCATGCCGTTTGTCGCGACGTCATAGCTGTAACCCAGCTCGTCAAGGACACTTGAGACCACCAGAACATTGGGTTCGAAATCCTCGACGACCAGGACGTTACGCCGGACATCGTCATGCCCGGCTTTGATATTCATCCTGTCGTCCCTGCTACTGTGCGTCAGACACAGTTCGACGGTGAAGGTCGATCCCAGGCCGGGCATGCTCTGGACGGAAATTCTGCCGCCCATGACCTCGGCCAGCGCCTTGCAGATTGACAGGCCGAGGCCCGATCCGCCGTGCGACCGGGCAACCGAAGCGTCCGCCTGGATAAACTTGTCGAAGATGACATCGATCTTGTCCGGGGCGATACCGACCCCTGTATCCGCCACGGACAGGGTCAGGCAGGAGTGTTCGGCATTTTCCGACTTCAGGTTAACCGTGACTTCGATCTGTCCCTTGTCGGTAAATTTGACCGCATTGGCCAGCAGGTTCGTCAGAATCTGCTGGAGGCGCAACGGATCACCGACATAATATTCCCGCAGCGGACCATTATAGGACAGCTGAAACGCCAGACCCTTGGATCGAATCTCCGCATCCATCATCATCACGCATTTTTCGACCGTCTCGGGCAGGCTGAACTCTATGGTTTCGAGCTGTATCGATCCGGTTTCGGCCTTGGAAAAATCAAGCAGGTTATTGATGAGGGCCAGCAGGGTGTCGCCGCTCTGGCGGATCATGCTGACGCATTGCTGTTCCCTCGGGTTCAGCCGTTCGGACTTGGACAGGATGTGCGCGAGGCCGATGACGGCGTTCAGCGGCGTGCGGAGTTCATGGCTCATATTGGCCATGAATTCGTCGCGGCGGCGATTGCTCTCTTCCAGCTGCGCTTCTATGCGTTTGCGCTCACTGATGTCACGGGCGACCTTTGACGCCCCTATGATCCGCCCCCTGGCGTCGAGGATGGGAGAAACCGTCACCGAAATATCGACAAGGCTGCCGTCTTTCGCCCGGCGCCGTGTCTCAAAGTGCTCGACCCGCTTCCCCGCCTTGACCTTGGCGAGGATCCCGTACTCCTCCTCGAACTTGTACTTATTGCGGTGGCCCTTGGGCGTTTCGA
>CAMLLA010000492.1 GCA_946480525.1 uncultured Asticcacaulis sp.
GTTTTGGTGCGCCAGTTTTTCGATAAGCTGGTAATCTTGCAGCAGAATCGGTCCGCGTGCACCGGCAGTCAGGCTGTTCTGGTTATCACTGGCCGGGGCGCCGCCCGATGTTGTGAGCGTTGGCGCCGATTGGTGGAAGGGGCATTTGCCTTGGCTGTCCATAAGAATGTCTCCTGTGAGGAATGACATCACTATGGCGGCTTGGGTTGCATAAATGAAATCGATAATGGTTTTGTTTTTCGAAAGTTGAATTTATGGAAAAGGCCGTGGCCATCGATGTGAATTATGCCCGGGCTCAGGACAAGTCCGAGTGGCTGCCTTTGTGGCGTGCCTATCTCGACTTCTACAACAATCCTCTTGCCCAGGAAGTGACCGATACGACGTTCGGCCGCTTTCTGGATGCGCGCGAACCCATGGTGCTGTTGCTGGCCCGGGAAGGCAAGGAGGTCGTGGGTTTCGTCACCCTGGTCATGCACCGTTCGACATGGGCGCGGACCTACTATGTCTATCTCGAGGATCTGTTCGTCGCGGAGTCCGCGCGCGGCAAGGGCGTCGGCCGCCGACTGATCGAAGCGGTGATCGAGCACGCCAGGGGCCGGGACTGCGAACGCGTCTACTGGGTCACCCATGCGCACAACGAGACCGCCCGCAAGCTTTATGACAAGCTGGCGAGCGATCCGGGTTTCGTGACCTATTTCGCGAAGTTGTAGTTTTTGCTTGGTCGCGATATTTGGCCGAAAACCACTAACACTTTTGGCTACGCCGAACGTTGTTTCGGCATATCGCTTCGTTACTTCAGGGCTTCGCCGAGGCTGGTCAGGAAAGCTTCCGGCTGGTCGAGCATTACGAAGTGGCGGCTGTTGGCGATGCCGGTGAAGCTTGCCTTCGTCATGCCGGCGTACTGGGCCTTGTAAAAGGCTTCGGTCGAGGCCGCGGTCTGGCCGACGGCTTCCTCGTAGGGATACAGGACAAAGGTTGGCGTCTGGATGGTCTTGATGTCCTGGCGCAGGTCGATGACCGTGTCGTCGTAAAACGCGCGGGCGAAGACGCTGCGGTCCGAAGTGGTGCTCCAGCCAGCGACAAGCTGCTGGTTTTCGAATGACGTCGTCATGCGCACCACGCCGGCGTTTTGCTGCATGGCGAAGGCTTCGGCATCCGCGCTGGTCATGCGGTCGCGCATCATCGCCGCCATGGGCTGGATCGCTTCGACGTTCGCCTGATTGAAGATGACGCCGATAAAGGGCAGGGCGTCGACGATGACAATCTTGCCTGCGTCTTCCGGGTGCGATTTGACCAGCATCAGCGCCATCAGGCCGCCCATGGAATGACCGACGACGGTCGGGGACTTCAGCTTCTTTTCCTTGACATAGGCGTCCAGCGCTTCGACGGACGGCGCGATGACTTCGCCTGTCGCATTGGCGCCGGCCGGTTCGCCGGCAAAACCGGCGATATTCAGGACGTGCAGGCGGTACTGGCCCTTGAAGCGTTCGACCGTGGCATTCCAGACGTCGCGTGAACTGCCAAGGCCCGGGATCAGGATAAGGTCAGGGCCCGTACCGGTGACGGTGACGCTGAAGCGGGCTCCGGCGTCACTGGGGAAGCGGACGGTTTCGGCCTTCGCCTGGCCGACGCCGATGGCGACGGCAATGGCGATACCGATGGCGAACATGACGCCGAGGGGCATGCCTTTTCTACGGGGTTGGGACATTGGGTTTCTCCTGTGTTTGGATAAGGGGGCAGCGGTCACGCGCCGCCGGCTGCGTTGGGAAGGTTCAGGTTTTAAGCGGGGATCAGCCGGCCGGTTTCAGCCGGTAGGGGTTCTCGAAAATCTCTTCGACGGGACGGTCGAACACGCCTGAAATCTTGTAGGCAAGATCAAGGGAGGGGATGTGCTTGTCGGTTTCAAGGGCGATGACGGCTTGCCGCGACACCCCCAGCTGGCTGGCGAGATCGGCCTGGGTCAGGCCTTTCTCCGTGCGGAATTCGCGAAGGTACTGTTTCATTGCGCGTTCCTGTAAATCGCGCTCGACAGGCCGAACAGGCCCCACCACAGAGGGTAGACGAGGTAGAGCGAAAATTCGTGGGCGCCAGCATTGTTTTCCAGGAAGCCCCAGGCGGTGCAGACGAACAGCGTCAGGCCGGTCGCAAGGATGAAGCGCTTGGTGACGACGGAGCGGACATATTCATCGATCTTGTCGATATAGCGCAGGAAGACCCAGATGGTGCCGCCGACCGGCAGAGCCGGAAGGACGGCCAGTGCATAGAGCAGGGGACCTGTGGGGTTTTGGGCCTTGATCGTCAGGATCGACAGGAACAGGGCGCCGACATAGAGCGTCATGAAACCCATGATTCCCAAGGTGTAGCGGGTGTTGACGGACTGCGGGATCATTGCTTGGCTGCTTTGTAAAAGAGAAATGTGGGGTGCCATCGATGTAAGGCTGACCTTACATAAGGCTGAATGTAATGTCAACCTTACATCAAGAAAAAATGTAAGGTTAGCCTGACAT